>JBPCJV010000276.1:0-11831 GCA_051004925.1 Acidimicrobiales bacterium
CCGGGCCTTCGACGCGTCGCAGACCGAGCTCGACCTCGTGTCGGTGGCCTTTTCGCTCGGGCTGGCCGCGTCGGTGCTCTACCTCGGGGCCATCGGCGACCGCTACGGCCGCAAGCTGCTTCTCGTCACGGGCGTCGTGCTCTCGGTTCCGGCGTGCATCGTGGCCGCCCTGGCGCCCTCGATCCCGGTACTCATCGGCGGGCGCCTCCTCGGCGGCCTGGCCGCGGGCATGGCCTACCCGACGACCCTGGCGCTTATCACCGCGCTGTGGTCGGGGCCGAAGCGCACGAAGTCGATCGCGTTGTGGTCGGGCCTCGGTGGGGCCATGACCGCGCTGGGGCCGCTGGCCGCCGGATGGCTGCTGCTCCACTTCTACTGGGGCTCGGTGTTCTACATGACGCTCCCGCTGGCGGCCGTCGCCCTCGCCCTGGCCGTCGTGCTCGTGCCCGCCCACGTGAACGAGACGACCGACGCCGTCGACAACCTCGGCGGCGTGATCTCGATCGTGTTCGTCGCCGCCCTCGTGCTGGCCATCAACTTCGCCGCCGTCCCCGGAAAGGGACCCCTGGCCATCGGGCTGGCGGTCATCACCGTGGTTGCCGGCGTCGGTTTCTTCGTCCGCCAGCGCACGGCGAAGGACCCGCTCTACGACCTCCACCTCGCCGCCCGCCGGGTGTTCTGGGTGGCCGCGTGTGCCGGCATAATCGTCTTCGGTGCCCTCATGGGGGCGATGTTCGTGGGCCAACAGTTCCTGCAGAACGTGCTCGGCTACGACACCTTCGAAGCAGGAGCGGCGATCCTGCCCGCCGCCGCGCTGATGGTGGTGGCCGCGCCCATCTCGGCACGGATGGTGCGGGTGCGGGGCAGCCGGACCACGCTCCTCGCCGGCTACGTCTTCTGCCTGCTGGGCTTCCTCACCATGCTGTGGCTGTGGAACGAGGGCATCGCCTACGGGCCCGTCGCCCTCGGCTACGCATTCATCGGCATCGGCGTGGGCCTGGCCGGGACGCCGGCCTCGCACTCGCTCACCGGCTCGGTCCCCGTGCAACGGTCGGGGATGGCGTCAGGCACCGCCGACCTCCAGCGCGACCTCGGGGGGGCGATCATGCAGTCCGTCCTCGGATCCCTCCTTACCGCGGGCTACGCCGCCGCCTTCGCCGCCGCCATCGCCGGGGCCCCGACCGCGACCAGGGCGCAGGTGACCGACCGCGTCGCCAACGAGCTCCAGAAGTCGTTCGCCGGAGCGGCCACGATCGCGGAGCGCGAGCCCCAGTACGCCCAGCAGATCATCGAGGCGGCGAGGACGTCGTTCGTCGACGGCGCCAACTGGGCCTACACCGCAGGTATCGTCGCTGTCGTGCTCGGCGCCGCCATGGTCTTCTTCGCCTACCCGAAGAAGGACGAGGAGGAGCGGTTGCTGAGACGCTATGCCGGGGAGGACGCCCCCGAGCCGGCGAGCACGGCGCCGTCGGGTGCCACGCCGTAGGGGGGGCCGCTCGGGCCGCCACGCCTCCCGCCCAGCTGGGCGTGGCTGGCCGTGGCGGCAACACCATCGTCGCCGTGTTCTACGGGCTCTGCCTGCTCACCTGCCTCTTGGCGTTCGGCAGCAGCCTGTCGTTGTGGACCGTCCTCGTGATCAACATCGGGATCGGCACGCCGGCGTCGCTCGTCCCGATCCGACGCGGGTGCGACGGCGTGCGACGGCCGAGCAAAGTCAGGCGATGAGCTCGAACTCCACGTCCAGCGCCTCGTAGACACGTGCGGCGCGTTGGTCGCGGCTGAACAGGCGCGCCCCGTGGCGGGCGGCAGTGAGGGCGACGAGCCCGTCGTAGGCGGCGCCTCCGGCGATCGCCGTGTCCACAAGTCGGCCGACCAGCGTGGGGTGGTCCGCGGGATCGAGCGTCAACCACGGCTCGGTGAACCGGGACAGGAGGAAATCCCGGGCCAGCGCTCCAGCCACGCGGTGGGGCGGAGGAAGTCGTGTGAGAACGGAGTAGAACTCGAGGGCGCAGTGGGCAGGGAGTCGAACGCCCAGCGCGAGCACCTCGGCGGCGCGCTCGTGCCCTTCGTGCCACGAGGCAAATGCGGCCACGACCACGCTCGTGTCGACCGCGTTCACCGGCGGGTCTGTTCGAGGGTGTCCCGCACGATCTCATCGGTGAGAGGCGGGATCTCCTCGGTGCTCCTGGCGACAAGACGTCCGTCGACCTCGAGGAGCTGTATCGGCGTCTCGACGGGGGCGATCTCGACGTGACCCTCGTGCTCGGCGATCTCGACGGTGGTTCCGGGCTGAAGGCCGAGCCGGTCACGAATCGGCTTGGGGATGACCACCCGACCGCCGCTGTCGATGGTAGATGTCATGGCAGAAGATTACCATTTCGCCCCCCGGGCCCGTCTGGCAGGCAGACTGGACCCGATGGAGCTTCTGGTCGCCCGGAACCCCGACCCGGACAGCTCGCTGCCGTACCTGCTCTGGCTGCCGATCGGCGATGGCCTGTTCTTCCGCACGAAGGGAACCTGGCCGAGGACCAGCGCGCTGTACTGCCACCCGGTTCCGGGTGCCGAGTGGCCCGAGCAACCCGACATCGTCGAGCGCATCCCCCTGCGCGCCTGCGCCCGGCGTGGTGCGGCGATCGACGTGGTGGCCGACCGCGGTCGGGAGCAGCGCTCCCAGATCGTGTTCACCAACGCCCGCGGCCGGCAGATGGTGTTCTGGCAGTCGCCGCGCACGCGCAAACAGGCCCGTCCCGACGTGCGCCTGCCCACGGCACGAGCCGCCGGGATCGACGAGCTGGAGATCGTGGTCGACGCCCACGAACGCTATCCCTACGGGTTCCCCGGCCAGAAGGTCCGTGTCGTCCGCCGAGGCCTGGCCTGCGGCGACTACGCGGTGACCGTCGGACCGAAGCTCGTCGCCGCCGTCGAGCGCAAGTCCCTCGCCGACCTCGTGTCCAGCCTCGTCAACGGTCGGCTGCGCTTCGCCCTCGGCGAGCTGGCCGCCCTGCCGCGCGCTGCGGTGGTGGTGGAGGACCGGTACTCCAGGGTGTTTTCCCTCGAGCGGGTCCGCCCCGCGCGGGTGGCCGACGGCCTGGCCGAGCTCCAGGTCCGCTGGCCCACCATCCCGATCGTGTTCTGCGAGACGCGCAAGCTGGCCGAGGAATGGACCTACCGCTACCTCGCCGCGGCCCACGCCTGGGCCTCTGCCGAGTTGCCCGCCCTCGCCCGAATCGGAGTCGGCGACGACGGCCTGTTCGGCGCCCCTCCCCCACCCGCGCCGTCAACCGCCGAGGTTCGGGCCTGGGCCCGGGCCAACGGCCTGACCGTCCCCGACCGCGGCCGGCTCCGCCCCGAGATCCACCAGGCCTGGCTGGACGCCCACCAGCCCTCGCAGCCGGATGTGATGTAGCCTTACATCATGCTTCGGACCCAAATCTCGCTCACCGAAGAGGAGCGCCGCGCCCTCGACGAGGAATCGGCGCGCACGGGTCGATCGATCTCGGCCCTCATCCGACACGCCGTTGACACGGTCTACGGCGCCGAGCGGTCAGCCGACGACGACCTCGTTGCTATGCGGCAGGCCTTCGGGTCCTGGAAGGGTCGAAGCGCGGACGGTGCGGCGTGGGTGGACCAGATGCGATCGGGAAGCCGCCTCCGCCACTCGGGATGACGGCGCTCGTCGACACCTCGGTCCTCATCGACTATCTCCGCGGTGACGCGACTGCCGCCGAACTCCTGGAGGCAGAGCGGTCGGCCGAAGTCCTGCACGCCAGCGAGATCACTAGGCTGGAGGTCCTGGCCGGCATGCGCCCGGCTGAGGAGGACCGCACGCGGTTGCTGTTGTCCACCCTCGTGTGGCACCCGGTCGACGAGACGGTCGCCGAGGAAGCGGGAACGCTCGGCCGTCGGTGGTTGCCCAGCCACAACACCGTCGACGCGGCCGACCTGGCGATCGCGGCCACGGCCCTGCTGATCGGCGCACGACTGCTCACTCGGAACGTCCGTCACTTCCCGATGTTCCCCGACCTTCGACCTCCGTACTGAGTCTCCCTCAGGACGATTTCTCGTCGTGGCCGCCGAACTCGTTGCGCATGGCGGAGAGGAGCTGGTTGGCGAACTCGCCCTCGTTGCGGGAGCTGAAGCGTTCGAACAGCGCGGTCGTGATCACGTGGGCGGGCACGCCCTCGTCGACGGCCGCGGCGACCGTCCAGCGTCCCTCGCCGGAGTCGGACACCCGGCCGCCGAACTCGGAGAGCGACGGAGACTTGTGCAGGGCGTGGGCCGTGAGATCGAGCAGCCACGACGCCACCACGCTCCCCCGCCGCCACACCTCGGCCACCTCGGCGATGTCGAGGTCGTACTGGTAGTACTCGGGGTGCTCGAGCGGTGCCGTCTCGGCGTCGGCGGTGCGGGCCTGCTTGCCCACGTTGGCCTTCTCGAGGATGGCCAAACCCTCGCCGTAGGCGGCCATGATCCCGTACTCGACCCCGTTGTGGACCATCTTCACGAAGTGGCCGGCCCCGTTGGGACCGCAGTGCAGGTACCCCTGCTCGGCCGGCGACGGCACACCCGTGCGCCCGTCGGTGCGGGGCGCGGCGTCGACGCCGGGGGCGATGGTGGCGAAGATCGGCTCGAGGCGGGCGAAGACGTCGTCCTCGGCGCCGATCATCAGGCAGAAGCCCCGGTCGAGTCCGAACACACCGCCGCTGGTGCCCACGTCGACGTAGTGGATGCTCTTGCCGGCCAGCGCGGCCGCCCGGGCGATGTCGTCGCGGTAGTAGGAGTTGCCACCGTCGATGATCACGTCGTCGGGCTCGAAGTGCCCGGACAGCTCCATGACGGTGTCGCCGGTGTAGGCGGCCGGAACCATCACCCAGGCGGCGCGGGGCGTGGTCAGCTTGGCCGCGAAGTCCTCGAGCGACGACGCGCCCGTGGCCCCGTCGACCTCCAGGGCCTTCACCACCTCCGCGTTGACGTCGTAGACCACGCAGTCGTGGCCGTCGCCCATGAGGCGGCGGACGAGGCCGGCGCCCATGCGCCCGAGTCCGATCATTCCAAGCTGCATGTGGGTCCTCTCAAGAGGTTCAGGTGGTCTTCGCCAGATCCGACGACTTCGACTCGATGCACGTGATCAGCTCGTCCCACGAGGCCACGAACGACGCCGCCCCGTCGGTCTGGAGCTTGGCCGCCAGGCCGTCGATGTCGATGCCGTCGGCCGCGAACCGGGCGAGGATCTCCTCGGCATCGCCACCGTCGGGCGGCAGGAGGTCGCCCACCGTGCCGTGGGCGCCGAAGGCGATGAGCGTGCCCTCGGGCATGGTGTTCACGGTCAGGGGCGAGGCCAGCGCCTCGATGTAGAAGGTATCGGGCAGGGCCGGGTCCTTGGTGCCCGTGCTGGCCCAGAGCAGCCGCTGGGGGTTGGCCCCGGCCGCGGCCAGCCGCTGCCAGCGGTCGGACGCGAGGAGCTGGTGGTACGCCGCGTAGGTGCGCTTGGCGATGCCCACGCCGAGCAGGCCGCGGAGGTCGTCGGTGACCTTCCCCGTGACCGCGCCGTCCCAGCGGGAGATGAACACCGACGCCACCGAACCGACCTTGAGGTCGAGGCCGGCTTCGAGGCGGCGCTCGAGGCCCCGCATGTAGGCCTCGGCCGCGGCCACGTAGTGCTCGCGCGAGAACAGGAGGGTGACGTTGACGGGCACCCCGGAAAAGATGACCTCTTCGATGGCCGGTATGCCCTCGGGCGTGCCCGGGATCTTGATGAACATGTTCGGGGTGGCGGCCTGGGCGTGCAGCGCCTTGGCCATGTCGATCGAGGTGGCCGTGTCGTAGGCCAGCTTGGGTGACACCTCCAACGACACCCACCCGTCGACACCTTCGGTGGCGTCCCAGATGGGCCGGAGCAGGCTGGCCGCCTTGGCCAGGTCCTCGATGGCCAGCTCGAAGAACAGGGGCTCCGGTTCGATCCCCTGCCCCAGAAGTTGGCGGATCTGGGTGTCGTAGTCGGCGCTGCCGCCGATGGCCTTGTCGAAGATGGTGGGGTTCGACGTGAGCCCGGTCACCGCCAGGCCGGCGATGTAGCGGGCGAGGGTGCCGCTGGCCAGCAGGGCACGGGTGATGTTGTCGAGCCAGAGGCTCTGACCGATGTCGTGCAACTTGACGGCGGCGTTCATGGCTCGCTCCCTTTCGAATTAGAGGACCTCGCCGAGGCGTAGGACGTGACGCTCCTCCACGCTGGGCGTGGCGGTGACGAAGGCGGTGACGATCTCGGCCGCCACCTCGGGCCCCATGACCCGCGCCCCCAGAGTGAGGACGTTGACGTGGTCGTGCTCCACCATCTGGTGACCCGTGTAGTGGTCGGCCGCGTAGGCGGCCCGCACGCCGGGCAGGCGGTTGGCGGCCCGCACCGCGTCGGCCACGGTGGGGCGCAGGACGAGGCCGGTGTGGTCGGCCCCGATGGCCACCCTCACGGCTTCACCAGACGGCGCACATGGTCGGCCACGTTCTCGGGGGTGAAGCCCAATTCCCGGTACACGACGGGGCCCGGGGCCGAGGCGCCGAACCGGCGCAGGCCCACCACGTCGTCGACGTACTCGTACCAGCCCGTGGGGGCGGCGGCCTCGACCGCCACCTTGGGCATGCCCGTGGGGAGCAGGGAGTCACGGGCCGCCCGAGGCTGGGCTCGGAACAGCTCGCAGCACGGCATTGACACCACCCGCGCGGCGATGCCGTCGGCGGCCAGCAGGTCGCGTGCGGCCAGGGCCAGCTCCACCTCGGAGCCGGTGGCCACGATGGCCGCGTCGTCGCCGGGGGCGACGACCGACGCGCCGGCCGCCACGTCGAGCAGTTCGGGGTCGAGGGTGGGCAGGCCCTGACGCGACAACACGAGGCAGGTGGGGCCGTCGTGGTTGATGGCCTCCCGCCACGCCTGGGCCGACTCGTTGGCGTCGGCGGGCCGGATGGTCCGCAGGCCGGGCGTGGCCCGCATCCCCGCCAGGTGCTCGATCGGCTGGTGGGTGGGCCCGTCCTCGCCCAGGGCGATGGAGTCGTGGGTGAAGACGAAGACGACCGGCAACTGCATGATGGCGGCCAGGCGCACGTCCTCGCGCATGTAGTCGTAGAAGCTGAAGAAGGTGGCGCAGTACGGACGGAAGCCGCCGTGGGCGGCCATGCCGTTGCAGATCGCCCCCATGGCATGCTCGCGCACGCCGAAGTGGATGTTGCGCCCGCCCCAGTCGCCGCTGTTCACGTCGCCGGAGCCGACCAGTTGGGTGTCGGTCGAGGGGGCGACGTCGGCCGAGCCGCCGACCAGCTCGGGGACGGTCTGGGCGAAGGCGTTGAGGACCGACCCACCGGACTTACGGGTGGCCACCCGCGTGCCCACGTCGAACTCCGGCGTGGGCGTGTCGGTCCACTCGTCGGGCAGGCGCCCGGCCATGGTGCGCTCGAGCTCGGCGGCCAGCGCCGGCTCGGCGGCGCAGTAGGAGTCGAACCGGCCCTTCCAGTCGTCGTGGGTGGCGGCCCGCTCGGCGACCAGACCGTGCCAGTGGGCGTACACCTCGTCGGGGATCGAGAACGGGGGATGCGACCAGCCCAGCTTCTCGCGGGTGGCGGCCACGTTGGCTTCGCCCAGGGGGGACCCGTGGGCCTTGGCCGAGTCCTGCACGGGTGAGCCGTAGCCGATGTTGGAGCGCACGATCACCAGGCTGGGTCGCTCGTCGGTCTCCGCCTCGCCCACTGCGGCGTCGAGCGCCCCGAGGTCGTTCACCGAGCCCACGTTGGTGACGTGCCAGCCGTAGGCCCGGAACCGCTCGGCCACGTTCTCGGTGAACTCCACCTCGGCCGCACCCTCGAGGGAGATGTGGTTTCCGTCGTAGAAGGCGGTGAGGCGCCCGAGGCCGAGGCCAAGGCGGCCGGCGATCGAGGCCGCCTCGCTCGACATCCCCTCCATCATGTCGCCGTCGCCGCAGATCACCCAGGTGCGGTGGTCGACTACCTCGTGGCCGGGGCAGTTGAACCGCGCCGCCAGCATGCGCTCGGCCATGGCCATGCCGACGCCGTCGGCGAAGCCCTGGCCGAGGGGGCCGGTGTTGATCTCGACGCCGGCGGTGACACCGCGCTCGGGATGGCCAGGCGTGCGTGACCCCCACTGGCGGAACTGCTGCAGGTCGTCGCTGGTGAGGTCGTAGCCCGCCAGGTGCAACGAGGCGTACTGCACCATGCAGGCATGGCCGGCAGAGAGCACGAAGCGGTCGCGGTCGATCCACCCGGGATCGGCCGGATCGTGGCGCATGTAGCGGGTGTACAGGCGGTAGGCCAGCGGCGCCAGGGCCATGGGCGTGCCCGGGTGCCCGGAGTTCGCCTTCTCGACGGCGTCGACGGCTAGGAAGCGCACCGCGTTGATCGAGTCGCCGACCACGCCCGAGGGGTCGGGGGCGGGATCGGGACGGTCGGCGACGACCAGGTCGTCACGCAACTCGCGATCCTGCGTGGACATGCTCACGGGCGCAGCCTCCGGTAGCGGCGGATGAGGGCGTTGGTGCTGCTGTCGTGGGCCAGCTCGGGCTCGGTGTCGGCCTGGAGCTCGGGGATGATGCGGACGGCGAGCTTCTTGCCCAGCTCCACTCCCCACTGGTCGAAGCTGTTGATGTTCCAGATCGTGCCCTGCGTGAACACCTTGTGCTCGTAGAGGGCCACGAGCTGACCGAGGGTGCGAGGGGTGAGCCGGGCGACGACGATCGAGTTGCTGGGATGGTTGCCGGCGAAGGTGCGGTGGGGAACCTGGAAGGCGGGCACGCCCTCGGCTGCCACCTCCTCGCTCGTCCGGCCGAAGGCGAGAGCCTCGGTCTGGGCCAGGTAGTTGGCCCACAGCAGGTCCTGATGGTCGCCGACGACGTGCTCGGCCCGCCCGATGCCGATGAAGTCGCAGGGGATGAGCCGGGTGCCCTGGTGGATGAGCTGGTAGTAGGCGTGCTGGCCGTTGGTGCCCGGTTGTCCCCACACGACCGGGCCGGTGTCGTAGCCGACCGGCTCGCCGTCGAGGGTGACGGACTTCCCGTCGCTCTCCATGTTGAGCTGCTGTAGGTAGGCGGGGAACTGGGCCAGGTACTGGCTGTACGGGAGGACGGCCTGGGTCTCGGCCCCGAAGAAGTCGATGTACCAGACCCCGATCAGGCCGAGCAGCACCGGGAGGTTCTCCTCGAAGGGTGCCGTGCGGAAATGGGCGTCCATGGCGTGGAAGCCGTCGAGCATCTCGCGGAAGGCGTCGATGCCGATGGAGATGATCAGCGACAGCCCGATGGCCGAGTCGAACGAGTACCGGCCGCCCACCCAGTCCCAGAACCCGAACATGTTGGCCGTGTCGATGCCGAAGCCGGCCACGCTCACCGCGTTGGTGGACACGGCGACGAAGTGGTTGGCCACCGCCGCCGGGTCACCCACCGCGTCGAGAAGCCACTCGCGGGCGCTGCGGGCGTTGGTGAGGGTCTCGAGGGTGCCGAAGGTCTTCGAGCACACGATCAACAACGTCTCCTCGGGGTCGAGGCCGAGCAGCGACTCGTAGATGTCGGTGCCGTCCACGTTGGAGACGAACCGGAAGGTGAGGTCGCGCTGGGAGAACGCCTTCAGCGCCTCGTGGGCCATGTGGGGCCCGAGGTCGGAACCACCGATGCCGATGTTGACGATGTTGCGGATGCGCTTGCCCGTGAAGCCCTTGTGCTCGCCCGAGCGCACCCGCGCCGCGAACGTGCCCATCTGGTCGAGCACGGCGTGCACCTCGGGCACCACGTCGACGCCGTCCACCTCGATGCGCTCGCCCTCGGGGGCCCGCAGGGCCACGTGGAGCACGGCCCAACCCTCGGTGACGTTGATCTTGTCGCCCCGGAACATGGCCTCGATGCGGTCGCGCAGGCCGGCCCTCTCGGCCAGGGCCACGAGGAGGCCGATGGTCTGGCCGGTCAGCCGGTTCTTCGAGTAGTCGAGGTAGACGCCGTCGGCCTCGGCGGCCAGCGTGGTGCCCCTCTCGGCGTCGGCGTCGAACAGGGCGCGCAGATGGACGTCGCCCAGGTCCTGGAAGTGGGCGGCGAGGGCCTTCCACTCCGGAGTGTCGGTGATCTGGCTCATCGGTCGCCGACCTGGGCCCGGACACGTCCGTCGTTCGGCAGGCTGAGGTCGCCACCGGTGTGGCCGACGCTGAAGTTCCTCTCGTCGCGGGAATGGCCGATCATGGCGCCGGCCCAGCGGAACAGGGTCCCCATCCGCCCGGCCACGCTCGAGAGCGTCACGATGTGGACGAAGGCCCATACCAGCCAGGCCGGGAAACCGGTCAGCTTCAGCCGGCCCATGCTGAGTACGGCCCGGAAGCGGCCGAGGGTGGCCATCGAACCCAGGTCGCGGTAGCGGAAGGGGGCGGTGGGCGCGCCGTTGTGGCGCTTGATGATGGTGGTGGCCGCGTGGATCCCGCCCTGCATGGCCACCTCGGCGACGCCGGGCAGCTTGTCGAGGGTGACCATGTCACCCACGACGAAGACCTCGGGGTGACCGGGCAGCGTCAGGTCGGGGAGCACGGCGATACGCCCGGCGCGGTCGACCTCCGCCCCGGTGGCCTCTGCGAGGAGACGGGCGAGGGGGGACGCCTGCACCCCGGCCGCCCAGATGACCGTGCGGGCGGTGATGCGAGCGTCGCCGTCCGGCCCCTTCACGTCGACCCCCGTGGCGTCGACACCCGTGACCATGGTGTTCATCCTGAGCTCCACCCCGGCCCGCACGAGGAACCGCGCCGCGTCGCCGGACAACTTGTCGCCGAAAGTGACCAGCGGCTCATTGGCCCCGTCGACGAGCAGGACACGCACCTTCGCCGGGTCGATGACGCGGAAGTTGCCGATGAGGCTGCGCACGGCCAGCTCGCGGATCTGGCCGGCCAGCTCGACGCCCGTAGGGCCGGCGCCCACCACGACCATCGTCATCCATTCGTCGCGCTCGGCCTTCGTGGGTGCGGTCTCCGCCACCTCCAGGGCGCCGAAGATGCGCCGGCGGATCTCGAGGGCGTCGTCGAGGGTCTTCATGCCGGGGGCGTAGAGGGCGAACTCGTTGTGACCGAAGTACGACTGTCCGGCACCGGTAGCGACGATGAGGGTGTCGTAGGGCACCTCGAGTGACTGGTCGAAGAAGCGCTTGGCCTTGACGACGCGCCTGTCGAGGTCGATGTCGGTCACCTCGGCCAGCTCCACCCTGATGTTCTTGTGGCGGCGCAGCACGTGACGCAGCGGTGCGGCGATCTGGCCCTCGGACAGGATCCCCGTGGCCACCTGGTAGAGCAGCGGCTGGAACAGGTGGTGGTTGCGGCGGTCGATGAGCACCACGTCGACGTCGGCGAAGCCGAGGACGCGCGCCGCCGGCAGCCCCCCGAAGCCGCCGCCGACGATGACGACCCGGTGCCGGCCAGCCCGGCGCGGGGCACTCGTGGGGTCGTCGGTCAAGGCCTTCTCGTCGAGCCCTCCGCGCTGGTCCACCACTGACGGCAGGATAGACCAGGGTCCCCGGGGCGTCCGGATGACCATCTCCCACCGGAGAGGCGGGAACATTCGTGTCGTCGGACGGGGTTGACCCATCAGTCGAGCGGAGCAGGGAGCCGGGAATGCCGAGAGACTTCACGTATCGCGCCTGGGCGCTCGTCGGCGGCATTGTCGCCGCCGGCCTGCTCCCGATGAGCCCGGCCAACGCCCAGACGGCCCCACCTCCGTCGCAGCCCACCGGCCCGGCGAAGGCCGACGCCGACCGAAACAAGCTGTTCGACGATCTCGAGTCGGAGCTGGCCGGCCGCCCCGGCGATGAGGGGG
>JBPCJV010000277.1:0-2654 GCA_051004925.1 Acidimicrobiales bacterium
CCTGGCCCCGGGATACCGGCGCCGTCTCGGCCGCTACCGCTACGGACCGGGGTCGTTCAAGCTCGACTACGCCCTCGCCGGCCCCGTCCCCTGGACCGCACCGGAGTGCGCCCGGGCCGGCGCCGTGCACCTCGGAGGCACGCTCGATGAGGTGGTGGCCGCCGAGCAGGATGTGGCGCGGGGCCGGCACCCGGAGCGGCCCTTCGTGATCTGCGCCCAGCCCAGCCTGTTCGACGCGGTGCGGGCACCCGAGGGCAGGCACACGTTCTGGGCCTACTGCCACGTGCCCCACGGGTCGACCGTGGACATGACCCGGGTGGTCGAGGCCCAGATCGAGCGCTTCGCCCCCGGGTTCGGCGACCTGGTCCTGGCCCGCCACGCCATGTTCCCCGCGGACCTCGAGCGGCACAACGCCAACCTGGTCGGCGGCGACGTGGCGGGCGGCTCGCACGGGGGGTTGCAGCTGGTGGCCCGGCCGCTGCTGGCCGCCGATCCGTACGTGGTGCCCATCGACGGCATGGCCGCCTACCTGTGCTCGTCGTCGACGCCGCCCGGCGCCGGCGTGCACGGCATGTGCGGGTGGTGGGCGGCCCAGTCCGCCCTCCGCCGCCTGGGTCAGGGCTGAGGCGAGGTATCGACGGTGCCCGCAAGCACGCGGTCACCGGAGGAGGCCTGGTTGCCGTCGGCAGCCTCGACCGTGATGGTCAGGACCGGGAAGTCGACGGGCGAGACACCCGACCACAGGGTCATCCGTCCACCCTCGTTGAAGGACCCGAGGGGGACGAGCACGCCCTCGGCGTTGCGCAGCCAGGCCTGGTAGTACCGGCCGTTATCGAGCCGTGGCAGCCCGTCGGCCTCCAGCACCACGTCCCAGCCGGAATCGGTGCGGCTGAGGGTCGCCGAACCGGAGGGACCCGGAGCGCCGACAGCCGCCAGCGCCGTCTCGAAGCGGGGACCGGAGCCGCTGTCGGTCCGCAGCGCGCCGGTCATGACCACTGCGGCCACCGCAGCCGCCGCGACCGATGCGCCCAGCGCCGCCGCCCACCGCCTCGGCGTGCGTCGGGACCGCGCCGAGGCGAGATCGACGACGTCGGACTCCGTCGAGCGGGGTTGGGCATGCGGGGTCGCCGTGGGCTCGGCCTGGCCAGGCCCCACCGTCGGAGCGGGCGCGGTGGCGGCCTCCTGGGCGATGGCGTCGACCACTCGCTCCTCCAGCTCCTCCGGGGGCACGGCCCACACCGAGGGGTCGGCGAGTAGGCCCGAGAGGTCGTCGAGCTCTTCCCGCTGCTGGTTGTCCAGCGCGTCGGAGGGCTCGCCCATCAGGTGGCCGATCCGGGCGTCGTCGCTGTTCACCGGAGCTCCCTCATACCTTGAGTACGCACGTGCACACCATTTCGGTTCACCCCGCCACCTCCCGGAGATAGCCGAGACCGGCGGCGAGTCGCCGGTGGGCCCGGCTCGACCGGGACTTCACCGTACCGAGAGGAATCCCGAGGTTTTCTGCGATCTGGCTGTGGGTGAACCCGTCCAGGTGCTGGAGGCGTACGACCTCACTCTCCTCCCGGGGAAGGCTGTCGATCGCCGACCGTACCGCCCAGACCTCGAAGACCCGGTCCGTGTTGTCGGCGACGGCCAGAGCGGCGGGATCGTGCTCGCTGATCCCCTCGATCGAGCCATGGGCCCGCACCGACTCCCTGCGGTGCACGTCGATGGCGGCGCGGCGGGCGATCGTGGCGAGCCATGGCCCGAGATCACGGGACGGATCGAGGGTATGGGCTGCTCGCCACGCCTGGAGGAACGCCTGCTGCGTCGCTTCCTCGGCCAGCGACCGGTTGCCCAACACCCGGAGGGCAACGGCAAAGACCAGGCCACCGTAGGCCCGGTACACCGCCCGCACTGCGTCGGGGTCTCCGGCCCGGAACTTAACCACGGTCCCGTCGTCGACCACGACAAGAGCGTAGGCGGCCGGTCGTCCCTGACATCCGGATACCGCGAACCGTTCAGCCCCCGCCGCCGTAGAGGTGGCATGAGGCCGACGATCACTGGCCCGACTGACAAGGAGATTCGGATGAATGAGGACCTGACCATCGGGACCAACCGTCGACCCACCAAGGCGCGCAAGCTGATTATCGGCGGATTGCTCGGACTGAGTGTCTTCGCAGCCGCCGCCATCGCCGTGCTCCCCAGCCAGGGCTCGGGCTACGGCGACAATGGCTCCGTCGGCTACGACCCCGGCTCCTACGACCCCGGCTACGACCCCGGCTCCTACGACCCCGGCTACGACCCCGGCAGTTCCGGCTCCGGCGTCGACCCTGGGGAGGCGATCTCCACGGAACTGGGGAACCACATCGTGTACCCATGATTCCGGGTGCCTCTCGGCACCGACAACACCGGAAGAGGCCTGCAACCACCCGACCGTTCGTGTCGGGTGGTTGCCTTGTTCGCGGCCAGGGCCCCTTGTCCACCCCGGCGGGATCGGCCAGACTCGGCCGTGATCGCGTCCAACGCAGTGAACGGACGGCGCCCAATGAGACACCCTTGGTCAACCCCCAAACTGGTGTTCGGAGGCAAGAGGTGACCGGAGGCTCAGGCGGCCTTGATCTCGGTTCGTCCGAGGGCGCGGTTGCGATTGGCGACATGAGTGGCCTCGTCGT
>JBPCJV010000278.1:0-2791 GCA_051004925.1 Acidimicrobiales bacterium
TGAGGCGGGCACACGGCCGGGGACGTCACCCTCACCCGCCTTCCTCCCCCCCCCCCCCCGCCACAGAACGACCCGGCCGGCGGTCAGTCCACCCACTGGTCCCGGGCCTGGAGGACCTGTTTCAGCACCGCGGGCCGGTCGGTCATGATCCCGTCGACGCCGAGGTCGAGGAGGCGCTCCATCTCGGCCGCCTCGTCGATGGTCCACACGTGCACGGCGATGCCCCGCCGGTGCGCGGCCCGCAGGAACGCCGTGTCCACGATGCGCACCCGTCCGTAGCGGACCGGCACCTGCGCGCACGACCCGCCCAGTCGCCCGGAAGGAGACCCGAAGGAGGCCAGGCGCAGGCGGGCGATCTCGCCGGGCCCCGCGGCCGTGCAGACCCGTCCGCCACTGAGGCGCCGGAACCGGGCCAGGCGGCCGTCGGAGAAGGCAGCCACGCACACCCGATCGTGGGCGTTCGTGCGGTCGAGGACGTCCACCAGCGGCTCCACCGCGGCGTCGTGCTTGGCGTCCACGTTCACCCGCACGTTCGGCCAGGTGTCGAGGATGTCGGCCAGCAGCGGGATGCCCTGCCCGTCGACCCGGGCCGCGCCCACGTCGGACCAGGGGAGGTCGGCGATGCGGCCGCGCCCGTCGGTGACCCGGTCGAGGACGTCGTCGTGGAAGGCCACCAGCACGCCGTCGGCGGTCACGTGCACGTCGGTCTCGAGGTACCGGTAGCCCAGGCCGACGGCGTGGTCGAAGGCGGCCATGGTGTTCTCGGGCCAGTCCCCGGCGCCGCCGCGGTGGGCGAACGCCACCGGTCCGGGGTGGTCGAGGAAGGGCCACGACGCGGCCATGGCGGAGCCCGGCCTATCCGGCGGGAGCGGGGTCGGGGCCGGGGGGCGGGGCCGCGAAGATCGTCTCCCGGTAGTAACGGAGCTCGGCGATGCTCTCCTTGATGTCGTCGAGGGCGCGGTGGGCGCTGCTCTTGCTGGGGGCTGCGGCGTAGGCGGCCGGGTACCACCGGCGGCACAGCTCCTTCACCGTGGACACGTCGATCGAGCGGTAGTGGAGCCACTGTTCGATGTCGGGAAGGTAGGCGTCGAGGAACCGACGGTCGGTGGCGATCGAGTTACCGCAGAGGGGGACGGTGCGGGGCTCGGGGACGTGGGCCTTGATGAACTCCAGGGTGGCGGCGCCGGCGTCGGCCAACGAGATGGTGGAGGCGGCGATCGCCGTGGTCAGGCCGCTGCGGGCGTGCATCTTGGTGACCACGTCGTCCATGGCCGCCAGCGCCTCGTCGGGCTGGTGGACGACCAGGTCCGGCCCCTCGGCCACGATCTCCAGGTCGTCGTCGGTCACCAGGGTGGCGATCTCCACGATCACCTTGGTGGCCGGGTCGAGGCCGGTCATCTCCAGGTCCATCCACACGAGCACGACCGGCGATCGTAGGCTGCCCCGGCATGCTCGACGTCCCCTTGGTGCGCCTCGACGCCGATCTGCCCCTTCCCGCCTATGCCCGCACGGGCGACGCCGGGGCCGACCTGGTGGCCCGCAACGACGTGGCGCTGGCCGCCGGCGGCGGGCGGGCGCTCGTGCCCACGGGCGTGGCCGTGGCCATACCGACGGGGTGGGCGGGGTTCGTCCTGCCCCGCAGCGGCCTGGCCCTGCGACACGGAGTGACCTGCCTCAACACGCCCGGGCTCATCGACGCCGGCTACCGCGACGAGCTGCTCGTGCTGCTCGTCAACACCGACCCCACGCACGACTACCAGGTGCAGCGTGGCGACCGCATCGCCCAGCTCGTGCTCATGCGCGTCGAGCAGGCCCGCTTCGGCGTGGTCGACGACCTGCCGGGGTCCGAGCGCGGTCGGGGAGGGTTCGGCCACACCGGCCGCTGACCCGGTCGAGGGGTCACGGTGAACGTGCGACACTTCGGCGACGCGCGATGGGTGAAGCCGCCGCCGAACGTGCATGGAGGGGTGTGTTGAGGGGTCACAGTGCCAGCCGGTCCCGTCCGGGCCGGCGCCGGCGGATGCTGGCCGTCGTCGGCGTCCTCGGAGGGGCCCTGGTCGGCTGCGCCGGCGATGCCCGCAGTTCCCCGCCGCCGACCGTCACGCGGGATCCCGCCACGACCGAGGCCGCCGCAAAAAGGGGTGCGGGGGCCGAGCTGGCCGGCACCGTGTTCGCCGACATCCGCTTCGGCTTCAACTTCCGGTACCCACCGGAGTGGCGGGAGGGGGAGTTCGCCTACGACCCCGACCAGACCGCCGGGGTCCAGCCCGCGGCCAGCGCCGCCATCGGGTTCGACGAGGACAACTCCGTCTTCCTCACCCGCTACGACCTGGCCCAGCCCGTGGGCTCCGCAGAGCTGCCCGACCAGCTGAACGAGCTGAACGGGGTCATCACCCGGTTCGCGGGGGAGACGTCGTCGGGCACCATGACCGAGATCGGGGGCCTGCCCGCGGTGACGTTCGAGGAGTTCGCCCTCCAGGACGATCCCGATGACCGCAGGAGCCGGGTGGTCTTCCTGTTCGACGGCAAGGTCGAGTACGAGGTCAACTGCCAGTCGACACCGGACGGCAGGGACGAGATGAGCCGGGGGTGCGACCAGATCCTGTCGACGCTCGGCAGGAAGTGAAGGTCTCGCCCGGGGCCGGGTGTGGTTGCTAACATGGGGACGCTGCGGACGTGGCTCAGCTGGTAGAGCATCACCTTGCCAAGGTGAGGGTCGCGGGTTCGAATCCCGTCGTCCGCTCCACGTAGAAGTGCTGGTCAGAGGGGTCCTGCGGGGCCCCTCTCGGCG
>JBPCJV010000279.1:0-8099 GCA_051004925.1 Acidimicrobiales bacterium
ACCCCTCCTCGTGCATCCCCCCCTCGATGGTGGCGATGCCGTTGGCGAAGCTGTGCAGCCCCTCGTGGAAGCCGGTGTTCCACTGCATGGCGATCTCGGCTTCCTGGGTGGCCTCGGGCGACTCGAAGTGGGCCACCCGCTTGAACAAGGCCTCCTTGGCGTGGTTCAGGTGGCGGACGAAGTCGATGATGCCGCCGGCGTAGCGGAAGACCTGCTCCTGCTCATGGCCCTCACGCTCGTCGCGGAAGCGGATCTCCAGGCCCTTGTTGAGGAAAGCCATGATCTGGAGGCGCTCGAGGATGGTCTGGGCCCGGAACTCGACGCCCTCGGAGTCGAAGATGGCGGGGTCGGGCCAGAACGTGACCGTCGTGCCGGTTCGGCCCCGGGGCGATCGACCAACGACCTCGAGCTTTCCCTCGGGCTTGCCGCCGTTGACGAAGGTCATGCGGTGACGCTGCTCATGCTGGTCGATCTCGAGCTCGAGACGCCTGGAGAGGGCGTTCACGACGGACACGCCTACGCCGTGGAGGCCACCCGACACCTGGTAGGCGCCGCTCTCGAACTTGCCTCCGGCGTGCAGGGTGGTGAGTACAACCTCGGCCGCCGACTTGGACTTGAACCGCGGGTCGCGGCCGACGGGGATGCCCCGGCCGTTGTCGCTCACCCGGCAGCCGCCGTCAGGCAGGAGGGGAACCTCGATCCGGGTGCAGAACCCCGCCATGGCCTCGTCGACGGAGTTGTCGACGACCTCGTACACGAGGTGGTGCAGGCCGTTGAGGCCGGTGGAGCCGATGTACATGCCCGGTCGTTTGCGAACCGGGTCGAGGCCCTCGAGGACGATGATGTCCTGGGCCCCGTACGACGTTGTCTTGGCCAACTAGGCGCGGCCTTTCGCGAGTTCAGCGGATGAAGCGACCGGGTGGTCGGCCGAGAGGCGCTCCGGGGGTAAATACTTCTGATCTGGGCCAAAAGCCCAGGTCAGCGGACCGAATCGCACGTACCCAAGGGTACCAGAAACCGGCCTCAACCAGGGTGAACGCGCACGGCGAGGGCAGTCACCACGCCGTCTCCGAGGCCTTCGGCGAAACGGTGCAGGAGGTCGGCCTCCAGCCAGGTGAGCTGGGCGGCCCAGCCGGGTTGGTCGACGGAAACGACAAGCTTGCCGCGCACCAGTGAGACGGGTCGGCTGTGGGCGGCTATGGCCGGGCCGACCAGGTCGCCCCACCGCTCGAACAGCAGGCCGAGGGCCCGGGCGGGTGGGGCGCCGAGGTGACTGGCCACCACGTCGAGCGAATCACCGACGGGGCGCGGCGGCCGACCCTCGTTCTCGTCGCCGGGCCGGGGCAACGGGCGCCAGGGGGTCATGTCGTCAGGACCTGTCCGTCCACGACCTCGAGCACCCGCTCGGGCCGTGCGCTCTCGGGCACGGCATCGGTGGTGGTGAGCAGGGCCTGGCCCGGGGGCAGGTGATCGAGGAGCGCCCGGCTGCGCTGCGGGTCGAGCTCGGAGAACACGTCGTCGAGAAGGAGCAGGGGCGCCTCCCCCAGCTCGTCGGCCACCACCTGGTGGGCGGCCAGCCGCAGGGCCAGGGCCAGCGACCGTTGCTCGCCCTGGGACGCCTGAATGCGTGCCGGCAGCCCGCCCACGGTGAGGGTGACGTCGTCGCGGTGCGGTCCCACCAGGCTCACGCCCCGGCGCAGTTCCTGGCCGCGCGCCTCGACCAGGGCTGCGGCCAGGCCCCGGTCGCGCCACGAGGCCTCGTACGCCAGGCTCACAGTCGAGGCAGTAGGCCCGCTCCGCTCTGAGGGCCGCTCGGGCCCAGCGAGATCGCCGTAGACCTTGGCCACCAGGGGTTGGGCCCGCTCCAGAAACTCGACGCGTGCCCGCGCCAGTGCCTCGCCGGACTCGATCAACTTGGCGTCCCAGACGTCGAGCGTCGTGGCCACCTCCGCGCTCAAACGGCCTCCGGCCTGACCCAGCAGGCTGGTGCGCTGGCGGACGACCCGCTCTAACTCGCGGCGAAGGGCGTCGTTGCGGGGGTGGAGCGCGACCAGGGCGTCGTCCAGCCACCGACGCCGGCCGGCCGGAGGCCCTTTCACCAGGACGAGGTCGTCGGGCGAGAAGACGCTCACCCGCAGCGCCTCCAGGAGGTCGGCGGCCCGCCGCACGGGCTGGCGGTTGAGGGCCACCCGGCCCCGGCCGGCCACCCGGATCTCGGCCTCAAGGAGAAGGTCGCGCCCACCCCGCCGGCCCTCGCCCCTCACCACGGCCTGAGTGCACCCGGTGCGGACGAGGGCCTCGTTGGGCACGCCCCGGAACGACGCCAGGGTGGCCAGGTAGCCGATGGCCTCAAGCAGGTTGGTCTTTCCCGCGGCGTTGCTGCCCAGCACTACGGTGAGCCCGGCGGCCAGGTGCACTTCTACGCTCCGCCAGCTGCGGAAGTCGGTGAGCCACAGGTGGTCGAGGTGCACGGTTCACTCGGTACCCGCGACCCGGGATCGGGGTCGCTGGACAGGGGTCAGGCGATGGGGTTCAGGAGACCCGGACGGGCATCAACAGGTACACGAAGTTGGAGCTCTCGGTGGCGTGGATCGTGGCCGGCTTGAGGGCGTCGAGGGTCTCGATGACGACCTGGTCGCCCGTGGTGGCCTCCAACCCGTCGATCAGGAACTCCGGATTGAACGCGACGACCATCTCAGTGCCCTCGTACTTGGCGTCGACGTCCTCACGCGCCTGGCCCACGTCCTGCGTCACCGCGGTGAGCTCCAGACCGTCGGGCTTCAGGGCCAGACGCACCGGCGTGGCTTCGCGCGCCAACAGCTTCACCCGGCGAACAGCGTCGAGCAGGGGTTCGCGACCGACGACGACTCGGTTAGGGTAGCTGGGCGGGATGAGCTGGCGGTAGTTGGGGAACTCTCCCTCGATCAGGCGGGTGGTGACCCGGACCGAACCCACCTCGAAGCTGGCCTCGTCGGCGCCCAGCCGCAGCCGCACCTGGTCGGCACCGGCGACCACCCGGGTGAACTCACCCAGGGCCCGTGAAGGGACGAGCACCTGCTGGCCCTCGGCCAACAGGCTCGTGCCGGGAAGGTCGCAGAGGGCGAGCCGGTAAGAGTCGGTGGCCACCAGCCGCAGCCCGTCGCTCTCGGCGGCGAGGAGCACGCCGGTGAGGATCGGGCGGGCATCGTCGTGGCTGGCGGCGGGGACGACCTGGTGCAACGCCCTCACCAGGGCGGCCGTGTCGAGGGTGACAGCTTCGGTGGCCGGCTCGGGCAGGCGGAGGAACTCCTCGGCGGGCAGGACCCGGACCGCGAACTGGGAACGACCGGCGGAGATGATCGCCTCGCTCCCCTCGACCGAGACCATCACGGCTCCTGGTTCCACCGCCCGCACGATGTCGGTGGCCAGGCGGGCCGGGACCACGCACACACCCGGTTCGAGCCCGGCCACTTCGGTCTCGACCTGGATGGTGAGATCGAGGTCGCTTCCCGCCAGGTGGAGGGTGTTGCCGACGACCTCGAGGCGCACACCGGACAGCGCAGGCATGGCTCCCCCACGGGTGGCCGCAGCCCGCGCGGCCATACCGAGAGCGTCGAGCAGGACGTCGCGTTCAGCTCGGAACTTCAATGACCTACCTCTATTGATCTCATAGGTAAAGAAGAGACGGGAGTAGGAGTAGGGCCTGTGGACTGGGGACGACCCGGCGTTCGGGCAGGTGGAAGGCCGGATCCGCGTCCCAGCGACGTCCACAGGTTCCCACAGGCGTGTGACACAGGGGGTGGATCGAGGGGATGAGGCGCGCCTGTCCCCATTCCACCCACAGGCGTCCGCGCGCCCTTCACGACCCACCACCCAGGCGCTGCGTGAGCTCGGTGACCTGGTCGAAGATGGCCCGTCGTTGCTTCATCAAGGTGCCGATCTTGTCGACGGCATGGATCACGGTGGTGTGGTCGCGCCCGCCGAACTCCCGACCGATGGCCGGGTAGCTGAAGTCGGTCATCTGCCGGAAGACGTACATGGAGATCTGCCGGGCGGTGACCAGGGGCCGGCTGCGGCTCTTCCCGATGAGGTCGTCGATGGTCATGCCGAACATCTCGCAGGTGGTGTCGAGGATCATCCGCGGGGTGAGCTGGCGGGCCTCGGCGCTGATGAGGTGGTGCAACTGCTCCTCGGCGATGGCCATGGTGACGGGGACGTCGTGGATGCTGGCGTAGGCCGTCACCCGGATGAGGGCCCCCTCCAGCTCGCGGATGTTGTCGGTGATGTGGGTGGCGATGTACTCGAGCACGGCGTCGGGCACCGGGAGCGTCTCCGGTTCGCACTTGCGGCGGAGGATGGCCAGCCTGGTCTCGAGGTCGGGAGGCTGGACGTCGGTGGTGAGGCCCCATTCGAAGCGGGTGCGCAGGCGGTCCTCGAACGCCGACAGGTTCTTCGGTGACCGGTCCGAGGTGATCACGATCTGGCGGTTCTCGTCGTGGAGGGCGTTGAACGTGTGGAAGAACTCCTCCCTGGTGCCGTCCTTGCGTTCCAGGAACTGGATGTCGTCGATGAGAAGCACGTCGCACGTCCGGTAGCGCTGCTTGAAGGCGAACTGGGTGTTGGTGCGGATGGACTCGATGAAGTCGTTGGTGAAGCTCTCGGCCGAGACATACACGACGTGCAGGGTCTCGTAGTGCCGGCGGACGTAGTTGCCGATGCCGTGGAGGAGGTGGGTCTTCCCCAGACCGGCGTCGCCGTAGATGAACAGCGGGTTGAAGGCCCGCGCCGGCTTCTCGGCAACGCCCATGGCCGCAGCCAGGGCGAAACGGTTCGACGTGCCGCTCACGAACGCCTCGAAGGTGTACTTGGGATTCGGTGAGGCCTCCTGCGGACGTCGGCCGTCGTGCGCCGCGGTCGGGGTCTTCGCTGGGGCGCGACCCGGCCCGTCACGGGCAGGGGTGTTGTCGGCCGGCACGGTCCGGGCCTCCTCGGCGGGCAGTGAGCTGCTCGGACCCTGTCCCCCGCCGAGGTCCAGGTCGGTGTCGCCCGCGTCAGTGTTCACCACGAGACGGATCCGCACGGGCTGGCCCTCGACCTCCGAGCAGGTCTCTTCGACCGTGGGGAGGTGACGTTGCACGATCCGGTCCTTGACGACCGCGCTCGGGACGCTGATGACGAGGAAGTGGTCGTCCCCCCCGACGGCACGCGCCGACCCGAACAAGGTGTTCCAGGTGCCCTCGGGCAACCGCTTGCGCAGCAACTCCGACGACATCGCCCATAGACGTTCTGCGCGCTCAACGCTCCCCAACCCGCCGCTCCTCCCTGGTCGTTACTTCGTCCACATGGGTATCCACACCTGTGGAAACCCGGTTGCGTTCTGTGCGGCGGTCGCAGTATTCGGGGCCAGGGAAGTTGCAGGGGTCCCACTCCGAGTGCCGCTACTCGGGCGTGAAGGCACCGTAGCACCGCCGTCGCCGCGTTGCGCCCCCCAAAATCGCGCCGTGAACGTCGTGCCGGTCGCTTCTCCCCCGCAGGCCGCTCGGGCCCGGTGTCGGTGGGGGCATGTGGCCGCGACTACCCTGGCGACTGCACTGTTGGCGCCCGACCGCGCGCGCCACGACCACGTCACGATCTGCGTAGGAGGCCATGGGTGAAGCGCCCGTACCAGCCGAACAACCGCCGCCGGGCCAAGCGGCACGGGTTCCGCCACCGCATGTCGACCCAGGCAGGTCGGGCAATCCTCTCCGCTCGCCGCCGCAAGGGCCGTCATCAGCTGTCGGCCTGATCCAGCCCATCTCCGACAGGGCCACCTTCACCCGGCTGCGACGATCGGGGCGACTGGTCCGCCGTGGTCCGGTGACGGTAACCTGGGTGCGCAGCGAAACCTCGGAACCCACCAGGGTCGCCTACACCGTCGGCCGTCGTGTCGGTGGAGCGGTGGTCCGCAACCGGGTGCGCCGGCGCCTGCGAGCAGCCACCAGGGAGGCCGGGGCTGTTCTGCGGCCCGGTCCGTACCTGCTCGGCGTCGGTCCCGAGGCATCACGATCGTCCTATGCAGAACTGAGAGCAGCCGTGCACGAGGCGTTGACCGCCGTTGCGGGAGCCCAAACTCGCCCCCTCAGAGCACCGCTCGGGCCCGACGCTCGCCCGACACCATGACCGTGACGCTGCCCGCTCACGGCCCCTCCCCCGCCTCCCCTTCCCAGGCCCGCCGGCCCGGGAGGCAGAGCCGCCCAAGAGGCGATGACCGCGCCCGCGTCGCATGTGCCGCCGTACGGGTCTATCAACGGGTCTTCGCCTGGCGTGCCTCGCCGTGCCGGTACTGGCCGACCTGCTCGAATTACGCCCTGGAGGCCTTGGCCAGGCACGGTCTGTGGCGCGGCGGGTGGCTGGTGACCAGGCGCCTGGCCCGGTGCCACCCGTGGGGTGGGCACGGCGTCGACCCGGTACCGGAACGGAGACGGTAGATGCCGCAGGTAACGGCCACCGTTGTGCTGGCGGCCAAGTTCTGGATCCTCGACCCGCTGTACGTGGCCCTGGGCACGCTGCTGTCCTGGTTCTACGACATCGTCCCATCGTACGGCGTGGCCATCATCATGCTCACGATCGCCGTCCGCCTCCTCACGTTCCCGCTGACGGCCAAGCAGGCCCGCTCCCAGCAGCAACTCCAGAAGCTGCAGCCCGAGCTGAAGCGTCTCCAGGCGAAGTACAAGGGCGACAAGCAGAAGCTCAACGAAGAGATGATGAAGTTCTACAAGGAGCATCACGTCAACCCCTTGGGTGGGTGCCTGCCGCTTTTCATCCAAGCTCCTGTGCTTCTCGTGCTGTACCGGCTCATCCTGGGCCTGACCCGCACGTTCATCGTCGGCTACGCCGTCGTGGTGGGTACCGCCGTGGCGGTGGGCGGCACCGGCGGTGCACCGACGGGTCCGCTTCAAGGCGCGCAGGTGCAGGGCGGCCACGTCAGCAGTGGCTCACTGGTCGACGGCGTCATCACCAAGGGCACACTGGTGGACGCCCAGGCGGTCATTGACGGCAGGGTCGTCGGCACCGTGACCGAGGCCAAGATCGTCGACGGCAAGATCCCCACGGCGCAGGTGACGAACGGCACGGCGACGGTAGGGACCCTGGCCGACCTCACGGTCACCGGCGGTGAGGTCGTCGGCGCCCCCAAGAACGTGCCCGAGGACAGCAGCCTGTTCCACGCGCTCAAGGAATCCAGCGGCACGATGGTGTCGTGGGGCATGGACCTGGCCCAACCGGCGTCGGAGGAATCCGGATCCGAGCAGATCCCGTTCCTGATCCTGATCGCCCTGGTCGGAGCCACCGGGTTCTACCAGCAGCGCCAACTCACGGCTCGCCTGCCCAAGGAGAGCCTGAACTCCCAGATGGCGCTCATGGGCAAGGTCTTCCCGCTCATCTTCGTGTTCGTCTCGTGGACGATCCCCGCCGGCGTGGTCGTGTACTTCCTGGTTTCCAATATCTGGCAAATCGGCCAGCAGGCTTTCATGTTCCGGAACCAGCCCAAACCCGAACCGTCGGCCAAGGACGCCTCGGGCGCCAAGAAGGGCAAGCCGACCCCCAAGGCCAACGCCAAGGCCAAGCCCGGGTCGAAGGGCTCGAAGGCGCCTGCGACAGGCCGTTTGGCCAAGGGGGCCAATCCCTTGAAGGGTGTCGCCGCCGCCGCCCGTGGTGGGAAGGGCAAGGGAGGCGCCGGCAACCGCGGGCCGACCCGTGGTGCCCCGCCCCCGAGGGGTCGCAAGAAGCCCGGCACGGGGCCGAAGCCCACGGGCGCCAAGGGTGGCCAGCCACCGAAGGGTGGACAGAGCGCTAAGGGCTCGCAGAATCCGAGGCGCCCCCAGGCGGCAAAGGGCTCCCAGCCCCCCAAGGCCGGTAACGACAAATCCAACCGCCCGGCCGACAAGTCCGCGACCACAAGCACGGACGGGACGCCTGGCGCCAAGAGCAACACGCAGGCCCGCACCGAGGAGGCGCCCAAGACGGCCCCCGGGCCCGCCGGCCCGGGCGGAGCAGGCACCAAAGAGGGAGCGAACGGGACCGCCGGCCCAGGGGGGGTAGTCCACAAAAAGGAAAAAAACAGGACCACCGGCCCAGGAGGG
>JBPCJV010000280.1:0-11406 GCA_051004925.1 Acidimicrobiales bacterium
GCGCCGATCTCGGCCTCGACCGTCTCCTCGGTGGGGGCGCCGGCGACATGCGCCGCTTCGGGGAGGGCGAGCTCGATCCCGCGCCGGGGCGGGTCGAGGGCCTGGACGACGAACGTGCGCACCTCACCGCGAGTGAGCACGGCCTTGGCCGTGCGGGGCGGCGGGTCGCCGAGCCCGACGACAGGGACGTAGCAGCGGGCCCCGTCGGCCTCCACAAATGCACCGTGGGACGTGAAGCTGTCGACCGTGCCCTCGACCTCGGTGCCCAGCGGGTGCTCGGCAATGAAGGTGACGAAGGGCAGAGGCTCGTTGATCGCCTCGTGGGTGGTGGACGCGGAGGCGGCGTCGGCCGACTCCGCCGACCGGCCGCCCCGGCGGCGACCGCGCCGGGCTCCGGAACGCTCGTCGGGCTGGATGGCCTCGGCCGTGGCCTCGGCGATGGCCTTGACCACGGGCTCGCTCCGGGGGCTCTTGGTGGCCCGCTGGGCGTCACGGCCGGCCATGCGGCTCTTGGGCCCGCGTACCGGCGTCCGGGGGGTGAAGATCCATCCGACGTTGGGGACGGGCTTGCCCCCGAGGAGGCGCCCGGAGTCGAACAGCCACTTGTACTCGCCGTGGAACTCCTGGAACGAGTCGTTCGACAACACGGCGGCGTCAACCCGGTCGGCGATGCGCAGGAGGAAGCCGTCACCCCGGCCGACGGCACCCGCCGGAGGCGACACCACCTCGCCGGCGTCCTCGGCCTCCTCGAACATCTTCCGCTCGGATTCGTCGATGCGGTAGCTGAACGAGGCGTCGACGACGACGATCACCTCGTCGTCGGGGTTCTCCGACAACCAGGCCCGCACCGCCTCGTCGAGCTGAGCGAGGCTGGGCATCGATCGGCCTTCGGTGGCCAGGTTCGAGCCGTCGACGACGACGGGGCGGCGAGACATGTGCCAATCAGTCAAGCATCCGGAGAAGCACCCTTCGGCGATCCTGGGCTTCTGCCGGCCCTACAAACCTTCGAAGGCCTGTTCGAGCAGCACTTCCTGCTCGTGCAGGTGCACGGTCTGGCTGCCGGCGGCGGGGCTGGCCGACGGCGGCCGGCCGACGTGGCGCAGGGTGAGGCGGTCGCCGAGCCGGCCGTCCAGGCGCTGATGGACGAAGGGCCACGCGCCCATGTTCTCGGGCTCCTCCTGCAACCACATGACCTCGGTCGCCCGCTCGTAGCGATCGAGGACGGCCTGCACAGCCTCCTCGGGCCACGGGTAGAGCTGCTCCATCCGCACCACGGCAGCCGAGAGGGCGAGCTTGTCGCGGGCGGCGATGGCGTCATAGGCCACCTTGCCCGAGGCCAGGATCACCCGGCGCACGGAGGCGGGGTCCTCGACGCTGTCGTCGAGGACCTCGTGGAACGAGCCGTGGGTGAAGTCCCGCAGCGGCGAACGCGAGACGTGGGCCCGCAGCAGTGACTTCGGCGTGAGCAGCACCAGGGGCTTGCGCAGGTCGCGGCGCACCTGGCGGCGCAGCACGTGGAAGTACTGCGCGGCGGTGGTGACGTTGGCCACCGCCATGTTGTCGTCGGCGCAGAGGGTGAGGAAGCGCTCGAGCCGGGCCGAGGAGTGCTCGGGGCCCTGCCCCTCGTGGCCGTGCGGGAGCAGCAGCACGAGGCCCGACGTCTGCCCCCACTTGGCCTCCGCGGCGGCGATGAACTGGTCGACGATGACCTGGGCGGCGTTGACGAAGTCGCCGAAATGGGCATCCCAGCACACGAGGGCGTCCTTGTGCACCACCGAGTAGCCGTACTCGAAGCCCAGGGCCGCGTACTCGGAGAGCATCGAGTCGTAGACCCACAGCTTCGCCGTCGCGCCGGCCAGCGAGGTCAGCGGCACCCACTCGGTGCCGTTCTGGTAGTCGACGAACACCGAATGGCGGTGGGAGAAGGTCCCCCGGCGGGTGTCCTGACCGGACAAACGGATGTCGGCGCCCTCGATGAGCAGCGAGCCCAGTGCCAGTGCCTCGGCCAGGCTCCAGTCGGCCAGCCCGGCAGCCCACAGCTCGGCACGGGCCTCCATCTGGCGCCCCAGCTTGGGGTGCACGGTGAAACCCTCCGGGGGCCGGCACAGGGTGTCGACGACCCGCTCGAGCACCGACTGCTCGACGGCCGTGGCCACAGGGGGCAGCATGCCGAGAGGGGCGGGCGCACTGCGGGCCCTGGTGGGGTCCGGAGGGGTCGACTTGCGGGTCTGGTCGAACGCCGTCTGCATGCGGGCGATGAAGTCGTCGAGCGCCCGCTCCGCCTCGTCGACCCCGATGTCGCCCCGACGGACCAGCGCCTCGGTGTAGAGCTTGCGCACCGAGCGCCGGCCCTCGATCTGCTTGTACATGAGGGGCTGGGTGTACGACGGGTCGTCGCCCTCGTTGTGGCCGTGCCGGCGGTAGCACACCATGTCGACCACGACGTCTTTGTGGAAGGCCTGGCGGAAGGCGAACGCCAGGCGGGCCACCCGCACGCAGGCCTCGGGGTCGTCGCCGTTCACGTGGAAGATCGGCGCCTGCACCATCTTGGCGATGTCGGTGGCGTACACCGACGAGCGGGCGTCCTGGGTCGAGGTGGTGAAGCCGACCTGGTTGTTGATGACCAGGTGGATGGTGCCCCCCACGCGGTAGCCGCGCATCGACGACAGGTTGAGGGTCTCGGCGACCACGCCCTGGCCCGAGAAAGCGGCGTCGCCGTGGACCACCAGGGGTAGGACGCTGAACGCCCCGGGCTGGTCGACCAGGTCCTGCTTGGCCCGCACCATGCCCTCGACCACGGGATCGACGGCCTCGAGGTGCGACGGGTTGGAGGCCAGGGTGACCGGCAGCTCGGCGCCCGAGCGCCCGACGAACTTGCCGGACGCCCCCACGTGGTACTTGACGTCGCCCGACCCCTGGGTGGTGGCCGGGTCGATGTCGCCCTCGAACTCGCGGAAGATCTGGCTCAGCGACTTGCCCACGATGTTGACCAGCACGTTGAGCCGGCCCCGGTGGGCCATGCCCAGCACCGCTTCCTCGCAACCGGCCCGGGCCGCGTTGTCGAGCACCTCGTCGATGAGGGGAATGGCGCTCTCCGCCCCCTCGAGGCCGAAGCGCTTGTGCCCCACGTACTTCGTGTGCAGGAAGCGCTCGAAGGCCTCGGCCGCGTTGAGGCGGTCGAGGATGTGAAGCTGCTCCTCGGTGGTGAGCGCCGTGCTCACGCCCTCCACGTGCTCCTGGATCCAGCGCTTCTGGTCGGGCTCCTGGATGTGCATGTACTCCACGCCCACCCGCCGGCAGTAGGCGTCGCGCAGGATCCCGAGCACGTCGCCCAGCGTCCTCATGTCGGTGCCGGCCAGGCCGTCGGTGAAGAACTCCCGTTCGAGGTCCCAGATGGTGAGTCCGTAGGTGGCCGGGTCGAGCTCGGGGTGGGTGCGGGGCTCCTTCCAGCGCAGCGGGTCGAGGTCGGCGATGAGGTGACCACGCACGCGGTACATGTTGATCAGGGTCTGCACGTGCACCTGCTTGACCCGGTTCTCGTCGCGCCCGTTCATGGGGTTGCTGTCCTGGCGCCACTTCACGGGCTCGTAGGGCACGCCGACGGAGGCGAACACCTCGCGGTAGAAGTCGTCGGCCCCGAGCAGGAGCTCGTGGACCCGCTTGAGGAACAGCCCCGACTCGGCGCCCTGGATCACCCGGTGGTCGTAGGTGGACGTGAGGGTGAGGACCTTGGAGATGCCGAGGTCGGCCAGCACGCGCCGGTCGGCGCCGCCCCATTCGGCCGGGTACTCCAGGGCCCCGACGCCCACGATGACGGCCTGGTCGGGCATGAGCCTGGGAACGGAGTGGACGGTGCCCAGGGTGCCCGGGTTGGTGAGGGTCATGGTGACGCCCGCGAAGTCGTCGGGGCCGATGCGACCCGTGCGCACCTTGCGGATCAGCTCCTCGTAGGCGGCCTGGAAGGAGCGGAAGTCGAGGGAATCGGCGTCGCGGATGCAGGGCACGACCAGGCTGTGGCGGCCGTCGGCCTTCTCCACGTCGACGGCCAGGCCCAGGCCGACGTGGCGGTGGCGCACCACCGACGGCCGGCCTTCGTCGCGCGTGAAGGTCTGGCGCATCGCCGTGACCGTCCCGGTGGCCCGGACCACGGCCCACCCAACGAGGTGGGTGACGCTCACCTTGCCCCCGCCGGTGCGGCCCAGGTAGCCGTTGAGCACCTTGCGGTTGACCTCGAGCAGACGGGCCGGCACCACCCGCGTGCTGGTGGCCGTCGGCACCCCCAGGCTCGCCTCCATGTTGGCGGCTACCCGGGCGGGCGCCCCCCGCAGCGCCTCGGTCTCGTCGTCGGCGCCGTCGCGCCGGGCGGTCGAGGCAGCCGAGCCGGGGGCCGGGGGCGTACCTGCGCCGTCGGCAGGAGCGACCGCACCCGTTGGCGGCGGATCGAGGGGCACGGCGACCGGCGCCGGTTGCGGGCGGTCGGCGCCGTATCCCTCGAAGAAGTCGCGCCAACTCTCGGCGACCGACGAGGGATCCCGGGTATAGCGCTCGTACATGTCGTCGACGAGCCATGCGTTGGGCCCGAACGCGGCAGCCTCCGCTGCTCCGTCACCCATCCCTGCACAGACTACCGGCGCCCGTGTCGTTCCCCGGCCAGGTCCAGCGTCGTTGCCCGGGCCGGCCCGGCACTGCCTTCGGGCGCCGCCGCCGCCCCGGCCGGCGCGCCCGTGGTGCCAGGCAGGCGGGCGGGGCCGGTAGCGTCGTGTCATGACCACCGAAGCGGTAGCGGGTCGCGTCGTCGTCGACCGCTACGAGCTGCTCGAGACCTTGGGCACGGGCCCCATGGGGCGCGTATGGCGGGCCCGCGACCGCGTTCTCCTGCGCGAGGTCGCCGTGCGCCAGATCGAGCTCCCCGACGTGCTCGACGACGCCGAGCAGGCCGCCCTCGCCGAGAAGGTGATCCGCGAGGCCGCCGCTGCGTCCCAGCTCGACCATCCCGGTGCTGTGGCGGTGCTCGACGTCGTGGTCGAGAACGCCCAGCCGTACGTGGTCAGCGAGCTGGTCTCCGCCCCCACCCTGGTCGACGTGGTCGAGGCTCAGGGTCCGCTCCCCCCCGCCCAGGTCACAACCATGGGACTCGAGCTGCTCGACGCCCTGCGCGCCGCCCACGGCCTTGGACTGGTCCACCGCGACGTACGACCCTCCAACGTCCTCCTCACCGAGAGCGGCCCCCGACTCGTCGACTTCGGCGTGGCCTCGATGGTGGACGACCCGACGGTCACCGCCTCGGGGGCCATGCCCGACCCCTCCTATCTGGCCCCCGAACAGACAGGTTCGGCGGGGGCGACGGCGCTGTCCGACCTGTGGTCGCTCGGAGCCACGCTGTACTACGCCGTCGAGGGCACCCCGCCGTTCACCGAGGACGATCCCGCCTCGACCATCGCCGCCATCGTCGACCGGCCGCCCCGTGTCGCCGTACGGGCCGGTCGCCTGGGCCCCGTCCTCGACGCCCTCCTCGTCAAGGACGCAATGGACAGGCCCGACGACGACGCCACCCGTGCCCTTCTGACCGCAGCCGCCTCCGGTGCCGCTCCGGCCGCCCCCACTCCGGCACCGCCACCGCCACCTGGGCCCGGCGGCATGGCCCCTCCGGGGCCCAGGGACATGGCCCCTCCGGGGCCCGGGGGCATGGCCGGCGACTCGCTCGCCTGGACCCCGGCGGTCAGTGCGGAGTCTCAGGCGCCGGTCCCCGTCGCGTCCCCGGGGGACGACGAGACCCTGTGGACGACCCTCGTCTCCCCCCCGTCGTGGCCTCCGTCCGACGACGACCCCGACACCGACGACACCGGCGACGCCGACACCACCGACACCACCGACCCACCGTCGCCGCCGGAGCCCGTCGCCGCCGTCGACACCGACCCACCGCCGAGCGTCGACGCGCCTTCGCTGGAGCCGGCAGCGGCGTCCCCCGTGGCCGCAGCATCCGACGCGGCCGACTCCGCCGACGGTGCTCCCGCCCTGCTCCCGCCCGACGCCGACTACGCCGGCGACGCCGCGGCCCCGCTGCTGCCCGGGCGCGAGCCGTGGTTCTTCCAGGTCCCGGTCGAGACCGTGCCCCCTCCGCCCCTTCCCGAGCCCCCGCCGCGGCCGGTCGTCGAGCCCGAGCCGGAGCCCAGGTGGCGCATCTTCCCGCGCGGTGTGTGGGTCGCCATCCTGGCCGCCCTGGTCGGCGCCGTCATGATCGCCCTGATCGTCACCGGCGGACGCAACCTGCGCGCCCAGCGACCGTCGATCGAGAAGTCCTCGGCACCCGACGAGCTGTCCACCTGGGTGCCCTACACCGACCCTGCGACCGGCTTCACCATCCGGTACCCTGCCGACTGGTCGGTGCGTCGATCCGGTTCGCAGACGTTCTTCGTCGACCCCTCGGGTGTCTCCTACCTCGAGGTCGACCATCAGGAGCCGCCCGCCGCCGACCTGGTCACCTCCCAGTTCGACCAGGAGAAGACGTTCTCGACCAGCCACGAGGGCTACAAACGGCTGCAGATCGAGAGGACGACCTACCAGAACGCCCCGGCGAGCCTCTGGGAGTTCACCTACATCGACCGCGGCGCCGCCATCCGCTCCATCGACATCGGCTACAACTCCGGCCGGTACGGCTTCGCCCTGTACTTCCAGGCGCGAGCCGACGACTGGCCTCGCGCCCAGGGCACCTTCGAGAACTTCAAGTCGGTGTTCGGCCCCCCGGCCTGACGTGAGTTCCCGCGCTGTCCGCTGGGTCGTGCTCGCGGTGTGCGCCGCGGGCATCGCCGGGATGATCGGCACATCGGTCGTCGGCGACAACGCCCTCACCCTCACCTTCGGCCTGGTCACCGCGGCGGCCGTCGTGTGCCTCATCGTGGCCACTGCGGTGGCGGCCGGCGGTTCGGGCGACGGCGGGCCTGGGGACGCCGACGAGATGGGCGGCCAGCAGCTGGAAGGCCAGGTGGCGACGCTGGTGGACAGCGGGGCGGACGAGGCTGCCGTGCGCGAATTGGTGCGGAAGGCAGTCGCCCTGGGCCGGAGCCAGTCCGGGCCTCCGCAGAAGAAGGCCGGGGCTGGGGTGCACGGCGGACGCACCCCACGCCCCGGCGACCGCACCTTCACATGATCTCTGGGACACGTCAAATCAATGCGCGTTGCACCTATGTCGGCGGCGTCACAACCTCCCGGCCCGGAAAATTCGGGCTCAGGACAGGCGCTGAGCGTGCCGATAACTGTTGCATGTCGGTACAGATCCACTCCAGCCGGGCGGTCGCCCGCCCGATCGAAGCCGGTAGCTCGGTCGTCTGCGCGTCGTGTGGCGCGCCGGTGAAGTTCACCGCCAAGGTCCGTCGGTGGCAGGTGATCGCCAACATCTACATCGGCGGCGTCTGGGACCGCGTCGAGCACTACCACGCCGAATGCTACGAGGGGGCCGGGCGGCCCTATGGCAGCGCCGCCTGACCCACTCGTCTCCACACGCGCCACCCCTCCCAACCTGGCCCACCGGGCCAGGTTGAGGCGCGAACGGCGCTAGAATGAGGCGCATGAACACCGAGGTGACGCACCCCGAGGTAACGGACCCTGAGGTAACGGACCCTGAGGTAACGGACCCTGAGGTACTGACGGCCGCCGAGGTCACAGGCGACCTGGACGACATCGACACGCCCGAGGGTGACCTGCTGAAGGTCTCCGAGGTCGGACGCCGTACCGGCCTCACGAGGAAGGCCCTCCGGCACTACGAGGCCATGGGCCTGGTCGAGCCGGCGGTGCGCACGGCCTCGGGCTACCGCCTCTACGACGCCGAGGCGCTCCGGCGCATCGAGTTGGTCAACCGGGCGAAGGTGCTCGGGCTCAGCCTGGCCGAGGCCAAGGAGTTCCTGCACGTGGCCGAGGGGTGCTGCGGTGACAACCACCCGGAGCTGGCCGCTCTGGTCGAGCACAAGCTGGCCGAGACCGACCAGCGCCTGGCCGAGCTGAGCAATCTGCGCCGCACCCTTTCCGAGGTGGTCGAGCGTCTGGCCCGCACGGAGGGCCAGCACCGCTGCGAAGAGAGCCTGTGCACCTGCAACGCCCCCCTCACGATCGGCACCAGGACACCGTCGTAGACCGAAGTCACCGAGACCGGCCTCAGGACACGTAATAGGCGCGGGCCGAGTACGAGGCGGCCGCCACCATGGCCAGGCCGCTGCCGGTGAGGGTCCAGGCCCGCAGCCGGGCCCGGCCGGCGAGCAGTTCCGCGGCGACGGCGAAGCAGGGGAAGGCGAGGAGCAGGTACCGCCCCATGCCGAAGAAGTTCTTGGTCGACAGGGCGGGCACGCCGACGATGAGGATGGCGTAGATTCCGTAGCCCCAGCCGAAGCGCTTGACCACCCTGGGGAGCAGGGCCAGGGCGATCACGGTGACCACCGCGTGGGCAGCCAGCAGGATGACGGCGTTCGGGCTGTCGAACCGGGCCGTCTCCCGGAAGAAGTCGAACTTGAACCACGTGGCGGCGTCCTGCTGCTGGCCCCAGGCCTCCTGGACAGTCAGGAAGGCCAGGGGGTCGCCGAACCTGTGCCACAGGTAGAAGGCGTACCCGCCCACACCGGCGGCGGCCAGCAGGACCCCGCCGTCGGCCGGCCGCAGGCGGCCCAGGCGCCGGCGCCACCCGGCGTCGGCTCCCCCGTCGACCACGCCACGCCGCTCCAGTGTGCGCACGACCAGCCCGACCACGAGCACCGCACCCAGGGGGCGGGCGGCGGTGGCGGCCACCCCGATGAGCCCGGCCAGCCAGGGATGGCCGCGCTCGAGGGCCATGAAGGACCCGACGACGGCGACCAGGAAGGTGGCGTCGGCGTACACCGGGCCGAAGAGGTAGAAGGCGTAGGGGTAGAGCAGGAACAGCAGCAACGCCGTCCATGCCGCCTCCGGGGAGAGGCGCTCGCGGAACCAGCGGGCCAGCAGCAGGGCGGCGGCGACGCCGGACGCCAGGGTGACGACGATGCCCGGGCCGGTGACGCTTCCCACCACCCCTGAGCCCAGCCTCATCAGCAGCGGGTAGAGCGGGAAGAACGCGACCGGGCCTTGTTGGCCGAGGACATAGGAGTATCCGTGCAGAGCGATGCCGCGGTACCAACCCGAGTCCCAGTTCACCCACCCCTCCCACCACGGGCGGCCGGGGAGCAGGTCGGGACTGCCGGCCCGCACCGGCAGGAGCAGTGCGGACATCACGGTCACGACCACCACCACCGCGGCCACACCCGCAACGGCCAGGAGCTCGCGGTGCCCTTGCGGCCCGAGCGGCCCTCTGGGCGGGTGGTCCTGCGCCGCCAGGCGCTCCGTCCGTTGCACAGGGCTCAGCCTACGGGCGTGTTCTCCAACGCTTGTTGCACGTAGGCCCACAGCACGTGGATCACCGACGCCTGCGACTCCTGCACCCGGTGCACGCTGTCGGACCTGACCACGATGCAGTGCTCGAGGTGGGTGTCGGTGGCCATGCGGCCGCCGTCGTAGCCGGCCAGGCCCACGGTGAGCATCCGCTGCTTGGCCGCCTCGGCGAAGGCCATGAGCAGGTTGTCGGAGTTTCCACTCGTGGAGAAGCCCATGGCGATGTCGACGGGACGGCCGTGGGCGATGAGCTGGCGGGAGAAGACCACGTCGAAGCCGATGTCGTTGGCCAGGGCCGTGAGCACCGCCTGGTCGTCGGCCAGGGAACGGGCGGCGAGGGGCGTGCCCGTGGGTGGACGGGTGTAGAGCTGGGCAACGCCCTCGGCATCGGTGGCGCTACCGCCGTTGCCGAAGGCGTAGAGGCGGCCCCCGGCGGCGAATCGCTCGGCCATCGCCGCCGCCACCGTGCGCAGCTGGTCATCGGTGCGCTCGAGGGTCTCGGCCCGCAGCGTGGTGCTCTGGGTCCACTTCCCGCGGGCCGAGAGGGCCAGGTCGGAGAGCAGGGCTCCCGAGTCGGTCTCGTCGCCCTCGATGAACGGGTACAGGAAGTCCGTCGACTCGGGGGTCATTGGGTCGTCGCCTCCGGCGGCCGCCCCCCTGAGCCGGGGCGCTGTCCTGACCTGGAGCTGCGCTCCTCCGCTTCGCTTCGGTGCTCGCTCATGGCCGTGCTCCCGAGGTCCCCGACGTGCTCACGTTGGTGATGGCCGACCCCGCGTGCACCAGGACGAGGTCGTTGGTGCGGGGCGGGTCGATGAGCATGACGTCGATTCGCTCGGTGCCCTCGGCCGAGCGCACCACGGCCTCGTCGCCGTCGAGCCTGATCACCTCGGCCAGCCGCCCCTCGTCGGAGCAGGTGATACAGACGGGGCCCCCGCTCCCGGCCGCTGTGGCCGGGTCGGTGCACGCCTGGTCGACCTTCAGGAGGCCGGGATGCTCGAAGCAGACGTGCGTGAGCTCCCAGAGCAGGTGGTAGACGCGCACGAACTGCTCCGACGCCTCGAGCACGTCGTCGGTGTCGAGCCACACGACGTGGTCGGCCGCACCCGCAGGCGGCCGGGGGCCATGGCCGATCCACAACGTCTCGACGCCCCATGCCGCAGCGCGGCGCATGGCATCGGCGACCTCGGTGTCGTCGGCCCGGGCCAGGGCCACGACCATGTCGCCGGCGCGGGCGGACGCCCGGAGGGTCGCCACAACGTCGGCGCCCGGAGGCAAGGTGAGGGCGGCGAGGGCGCGCTTGCCGACGATCACCAGGTGGACGAACTCCACGGCCACGTGGTGGGCGTGGAAGGGCCAGGCCACCGACGCGCACCACATGGTGCCCCCGGCATGGAAGCGCCGGGCCATGGCCAACGAGGCCAGGGCCAGATCCTGGCTCACGCCCTCGAGGCCGGTGTCGGCATCCGGCCGCGGACTGGTGACACTCATGGGGATGCCTCCTCTCGCGACGCTGGGGACCCAATTCTCCCACCTCTGGCACCCGTACGGGCCCACGAACCCGCTCAGGGGGGGCCGCTCGGGCCCGATGAATTCCGGAGAAGTTCTTCCTGACTTCCTCGCGGCGGACAAGTATCCTGTCAGTTAGATGCGCTGAACACCTAGCGGCTCCGGGGCAACGAGGCCCCGTGCCTCGGGTCTCCAGCGCTGCACTGGCAGGAACCGAGCGACTCGGCGACACGAACACCAGGCCCAGACAGCAAGGAGCGTGCATTGGCTACCGACGGACGCAGGACCCGGGCGAGCAGTCGCGGCAGCGGGACCGCCACCAACGATACGCCCCCGGGCCGGTCCAAGACCGGAGAGCTGGTCGGCGGCCGGGGCGGCCCCCAGTCCAGCCAGGCCGGCGTCATGCCCGGCGGCGGCCAGATGGAGAACTGGCGGGAGAACCCCTCCGACCCCATGGCCCCCATCGGGGTGCGCTCGCGCGCCGTGGAGCGTGACAGCTCGATCCTGCGCCTG
>JBPCJV010000281.1:0-8782 GCA_051004925.1 Acidimicrobiales bacterium
ACCCCCGAGCGCCCGGGTGGACGCCCTCTTCACCCCATGAGACGCCTGGGATGCCCCTTTTGATACATCGGAATTGCCCTGTTTGTTCCGCGGGTCAGTCGCGCGACGAGATTCCCCTCACCAGGAGGTCGGCAAACCGCCCGGGCATGGCGTCGTCGATGGCCATTCCGGTGACCATGAGACGGTGCCGGAAGACGGCCACTGTGGCGTCCACGACCAGGTCGTGCCGGGCTCGCTGTCCCCTCAATCCGATCCGCTACCGAATCGTCTCGGAGTTGGCGAACGCGCGGGCTACAGCTTGGTGAGGGCCCGCCGGAGGTTGCGCACGGCCTGGCCGATGCGCTGCTCGTTCTCGATGAGGGCGAAGCGCACGTAGCCGTCGCCCGACGGGCCGAACCCGATGCCCGGGGAGGTGGCCACCCGGGCCTCGCGCACCAGGAAGGAGGCGAACTCCAACGAGCCCATCTCGCGGTAGGGCTCGGGGATGGGCGCCCACACGAACATGGTGGCCCGCGGCCGTTCGACGTGCCACCCGATGCGAGCCAGGCCGTCGCACAGGGCGTCGCGCCGGTTCCAGTAGATCTCGTTGACCACCTTCGGGTAGTCGGGCGCCTCGTTCATGGCCACGATCGCCGCGATCTGGATGGGCTGGAACGTGCCGTAGTCGAGGTACGACTTGATCTTGGCCAGGGCGGCGACGATCTCCCGGTTTCCCACGCAGAACCCCACCCGCCAGCCGGCCATGGAGAACGACTTGGTGAGGGTGTAGAGCTCGACGGCCACGTCCTTGGCGCCGGGCACCTGGAGAATCGACGGCGGCTGATACCCGTCGAAGGCGGTGTCGGAATAGGCGAAGTCGTGCACCAGGATCACGTCGTGTTCGCGGGCGAAGGCGACGATGCGGGCCAGCCAGGCCAGGTCGACACAGGTGGTGGTGGGGTTGTGCGGGAAGGAGATGACGATCACGCGGGGCCGGGGCCAGGCGTTCTCCCAGGCGCTGATCAGGTTGGCGAAGAAGTCCTCACCCTCCCCCAGCGGGACCTGGCGCACGTCGGCACCGGCGAACAAGGGGGCGTAGATGTGGATCGGGTACGAGGGCGTCGGCACCAGGGCGGTGTCGCCCGGCCCGAGCAGCACCCACATGAGGTGGGAGAGGCCCTCCTTGGAGCCGATGGTGTTGATCACCTCGGTCTCGGGGTCGAGGTCGACGCCGAACCGGCGCTCATAGAGGTCGGACACTGCGGCCCGCAGCTTCGGGATGCCCCGGCTCGACGAGTACCGGTGGTTGCGGGGGTTGCGGGCGGCCTCGGCCAGCTTCTCCACGGCCACCTCGGGGGAGGCAATGTCGGGGTTGCCGAAGCCGAGGTCGATCACGTCCTCGCAGGCGCGCCGGGCCGCCATCTTCAGGCCGTCGATCACGGTGAAGACGTACGGCGGCAGGGCGTTGATGCGGCGGAATTCCATGCTTGCTCGGGTCAGCGTTCCTCTCGGGCTCCTTCCGAGGCTACCGGGCGGCGGCGGCCGCCTCGGCTACCAAATCCGCGGCCGCCGGGTCGGTCCCCACGTCGAGGGGGCAGCACACCGCCCAGCTCGCGCCCGCCTCGGCAAGGGCCGCCAGGTGGCGCCCGAGGTCCTCGACGGTGCCGTGCACCAGATCGGGCCGGTGGCCGAACCGGGCCAGCTTCTCGGCCGCCTCCGCTTCGGTGCGACCCACCAGCACCTGCCCGCCCCAGCTCACGGGCAGCGGACGAACACCAGCCACCTCGGCCCCGAAGGTGGAGGGGTCGACGCCCCAGAGGTTGAGGCCATCCGAGGCAGCGGCCGCGCCGCGCACCGCCTCCGACCGGCCTGCCACCCAGGTGGCCACACCTGCGGCCCGCAGGCTCTCGCAGCACCGCACGAGCGACGCCACCCTGTCCGCCACCGGGGGGTAGCCCACGCCGTAAGCCTCGTTCTCGTCGCGGTTGAGACGATCGCCCGTCCCCAGGGTGACGAGAAGACGGTCGCCCAGCATGCGGTGAAGCGTGGCCATCATGTTGACCAGCACCGCGTCGGGCAGCACCGACACCCGGGCCACCAGCGGGCCCAGGACCAGGCGCTCGGTCTCCGCGGCCAGGGCGCCGAGGAGGACGTGGCAGGAGAGGGCGGGGCGGTCGGGGCGGCCCATCGGCCACAGGTGGTCGAACACGAACACCCCGTCGATCCCCGCCGCCTCCGCGGCGCGCGCGGTGGCGATCGCCGCCTTGGCGTCGTCGCGGAACTGGGGCAGGCACAGACCGACTTGCACGAGCTGAAAGCGAGCGACCCCCCGGGGCCGGGCCGGCGGCGCCGGTGGCGCCGGCGCGGCCGCCCAGCTCGGCGGCCACGATCAGCACCTCGGGACGCCAGTCGGCACCCATCAACAGGTCGTGGAAGGCGGCACGCGTCGGCGCGAGGAGGGCCTCCCCCGCGGCCACCAGCCCGCCGCCCAGCACGAAGATCCGGGGGTCGAAGATGTTGGCCAGCCCGGCCAGGCCCAGCGCCACCCACCGGGCGAAGGCGGCCAGGATCTCGGTTGCCTCGGCGTCGCCCCCGGCCGCCGCGGCGGTGACGTGCTCGCCCCGCACCTCGTCGGGCTCGCCACCGGCCGCCTCGACCACGCGCGCGGCCGCTCCCGTCGAGGCCGCCTCCCGGGCCAGGCGCCCCAGGCCGCTCCCGGAGGCGAACCGCTCCCAGCACCCCCGCTGCCCGCAGGGGCACTCGGGACCGTCGGGGTCGACCACGATGTGGCCGATCTCGCCGGCGAACCCGTTGGCCCCCCGGTGGACCTTGCCCCCGGCGACGATGCCCCCGCCGATCCCGGTGCCGAGGGTCACGAGGACGACGTCGTCGAACCCCCGGGCCGCTCCCAACTCCCGCTCGCCCCATGCCACGCAGGTGGCGTCATTCTCCACCACCACCGGCATCCCCAGGCGGTCCTCGAGCACCGAGCGCAGCTCGCGGCCCGGATTCACGGCCAGGTTCGGGGCGAAGCACAGCACGCCGTCGCGGTCGACCAGCCCGGGCGCGCCCACGCCCACGGCGTCGATCACGGCAGTGGTCCGCAGGGTGTCGACCACCTCGGCGAGCGTCGCCACCACGGCGTCGTCGCCGTGGGGCGTGGGCACCCGGCACTCGCCGGCCACCTCGCCGGCGTCGACGACGACGCCCAGGCACTTGGTCCCGCCGAGGTCGATGCCGCAGACGGCCATTGCCCCTCCTGTTACGCGGTGAGGGGGCGGGGGGTGACGAACCGGCGGGTGTCCTGGCGGCTCTCGGCCCCGATCACGTGCATGAGGGCGTTGATGAGGGCCAGGTGGGTGAAGGCCTGGGGGAAGTTGCCCAGATGACGCCCCGACTTCGGGTCGATCTCCTCGGCGTAGAGGAGCAACGGGCTGGCGAACGACAGCAGGCGCTCGCAGAGCTGGTGGGCCTTCTCGTGCTCGCCGATCTCCGACAGGGCCGACGCCAGCCAGAACGAGCAGATGGCAAAGGTGCCCTCCTCGCCCGACAGTCCGTCGTCGGTCTCCTCCCCCCGGTAGCGCCGAACGAGTCCGTCGACGGTGAGCTCGTCGGCGATGGCCAGCACCGTCGCCTGGATGCGCTCGTCGTTCGACGGGAGGAACCGCACCAGGGGCATCAGCAGGGCGGAGGCGTCGAGGGCCTCGGTCTCGTAGTGCTGCACGAACACACCCCGCTTGTCGACGCCGTTGGCGCAGATGTCGGCGTGGATCTCGGCCGCCACCTCGTCCCAGTGGTCGGCCAGCTCGTCGTCGTCGTGGATGCGGGCGAGACGGGCGCCGCGATCGAGCGCCACCCAGCACATGACCTTGGACGACGTGAAGTGCCGGGGCTTGCCCCTTATCTCCCAGATGCCGCGGTCGGGCTTGCGCCAGTTGTTCATCGCCGCCTCGACCTGGAGCCTGAGGAGGGGCCACACCACCTCGGGCAGGTGGTCGCGCGACTTGGTGTGCAGGTACACCGAGTCGAGGACCGCCCCCCACACGTCGTGCTGATCCTGGTCGTAGGCGCCGTTGCCGATCCGCACGGGCCGTGCTCCCTCTTAGCCGCCCAGGTGGTGGAGTAGCTCTTCGTCGAGGCGCCGTTCGCCGCCCACGCCGTACATGATCTGCAGGGGATGCTCGTCGTCGCACACGTCGGCGATGAAATAGAAGAAGTCGTTGGCCTCGGCATCGAAGCCCAGGGTGTAGAGCCCCCACAGGGCGAAGGTCGAGTCGCGTATCCAGCTGTAGCGGTAGTCCCAGTTGCGCTCGCCACCGGGCGTCTCGGGGAGCGACGTGGTTGCCGCGGCGAGGAGGGCACCCGTGGGCGCGTAGCCGAGGCCCTTGAGGGTGAGGGCGCTGCGCTGGAGGTAGATCCGCCACGGGTGGTCGGGGAACTCCCCGTGGTTCAGCCACTGGCGCCAGAACTCGGCCGTGCGCCAGCTGCGGTCGTAGGCGTCGTCCCAGGTGGTGGGCGGCTCCTGCTCGCCCCACGACAGGGCGACGAAGACGTTGTCGCCCTCGCTCATCCGGGTGCGGGCGTGGGCACTCCGGCCCTCGAACCCGAGCCGCATGTTGGTGGTGAGGCGCAGGGTCGGGTCTTCGCCGTCGACGCTCACCACGGCGTCGCCGTACCCCTCACCCTGGTACTCCCAGCGACCGGAGCGCCGGCCGTAGTCGAACACCGGGTCGCAGTCCAGGTTGAGCTCGGCCGTGCCGCTCACGCAGCGGACGGTGCGCAACAGGATGTGCTCGGCCTCGAAGTCGGTGGGCGACCGGCGGTACGTGTGCGACCGGTGGTCGTCGTGGTACCACGGGCGCACGCACAGGGCGTCGCGCGTGATGAGCCAGCCCGTGGGCAGCTGCCACGTGGTCTCGATCACGAGTGTGCCGGGCAGGTAGCGCCGCCCGGCGGGCACGGTCACGTCGGTGGGCGAGAGGCGGAAGCCGCCGGCCGAGCGGTCGAGCATCGAGCCGAAGACGCTGGGGCTGTCGGGCCGGGGGAGGCAGAGCCATTCGACGTTGCCGCTGGGGGCGATCAGCGTCGTCGTCTCGCAGTCGGAGAGGAAGCCGTAGGAGGCGATCGGCGGAAGGGGGCTCCGTCCCAACGATCCGTCGCTCATTGGTAGATCGTACGACCAACCCCGCCGTTCCTGGCGCGCTGGACGACGGTGGCCGTCGTTTGCGCACACGTTCGGTTTGGGGTGGGGGCCGCGGGTCAGCGGGTGACGCGTATGTCGACCTCGCGCTCGACGAAGGCCCATTCCTCGGTCTCGCGCAGGCGCTCGGCCAGCGCGTCGAAGGCACCCTGGTCGCCGGGGGCGTATTCGAACCAGGCCAGGAAGTCGAACGGCTCGCCCGTCTGGTGCGACGTGTGCAGGCGCCGGGCGATGGCCGGGAGGTACTCCATGCCGACGGCGATGTGCGACGAGCGCTCCTCGAGGACCGACCGGCGCTCCTCGTGGGGCAGGGCCCACCACTGCGCCGATTTGCGGACGGCGACGAGGGCCGCGCACCGGGCCTCGGGCCGGCCGAGGGGAGGCTGGCGGGCGGCCAGGGCATCCTGCTCGACGTCGTTTGCGTAGCCGTCGGTGCCGACCGTGGCCCGCAGGACCCAGCGGCCGTCTGCGGTCTCGGCCTCGTCACCTTCGACCACGGCCAGGCGGGCGGCGGGAGGCAGCGACTCGCCCTTGTGGGCGAGGATGCCGTCGATGCGCCAGAGGCCCTCGGGCCCTCCGACGAAGGCGACCGGCACCCCGCTCAGGGGGCCGCTCGGGCCCAGGTCTCCGGTGTCAGGGGGTGCGGCCATGGGTCATTCTGACCCGCCCCTGACGTGGGCGATGACGGCCGAGTAGTCGAGGTAGCCCAACCCGGCCTGTGGCGCCTCGCCGGCCACCAGCACCGACTCGACGGCATCGGGAGTCGACAGCATGGTGATGACGGCGTCGGCCGACGCCGCCGCCTCGGCCGGCGACTCCGCCCGCCGGGCGCCCCGCTCCACCAGGTCGTCGGCCCGTTCGGGCGAGCGGTTCCACACCACCAGGTCGTGGCCAGCATCCAGGAGCCGCGTGGCCATGGGGCCGCCCATCCTCCCCAACCCGCAGAACGCCAACGTGGCCATGAAACCCTCTCTCCTTCTCAACCCACCCGGACGGTGACGGGCGTGCCGAAGCGGCGGGCCGTCAGTTCCTTGATACCCACGGGCAGGCGCACGCCCGACGCCTCGTGGGCGTCGGCCAGGGCCAGCTGGGCGGCCACGTCGCCGTCGAAGGCCTCCACACACCGTTCGGGCTCGACGTTGGCCAGGGTGACGATCGCCCCGGCGCACCCGAGCGGCCCGGCGAACGACAGCAGCGCGGAGGACCCCGTGTACAGCGCCCGGTCCCAGCCGGCCACGGTCTCGAGCAGGCGGTCGGGGTCGCCGCTGGAGTCCTTGCAGCCGACCACGGGCAGGTCGCCGAGGGCGGCGAAAGGGATGCCGGGGGCCGACATCACCGGGAAGTGGTAGGCGAGCACCGGGACCCGGCCGGCGGCCACCGCCACCCGGTCGTAGTACAACCGTGGGTCGTCGGTGCCGGGTGGCGACAACACGAGCACGGCATCGGCACCGTGGTCGGCGGCGGCCTTGGTGAGGGCGACGGCCTGGCGGGCCGACGGCGCGCCGGTGCCGGCGATCACGGGCACACCCGTCGCCGGGGGCACCGCCGACCGCACGGCGTCGAGCAGCGTCACCCGCTCTGCGGGCGACAGCGCGGCCGCTTCGCCCGTGCTGCCGGCGACAACCACGGCGCGCACGCCCAGCTCCACCAGGCGGGCGGCGTGCTCGGCGGTGGCCTCGGCCAGGAGGGCACCCGACGCGTCGAACAGCGTCACCACAGGCACGCCCACCCCGGTGAAGACAGGCTGGTCCGTCACCCGGCCATTTGTAGTCGCTGGTGGCCCTACCCGGGCCGCCCGGGAGGCTTGCGGGGGAATCGACCGTGGCGTGCCGACCACAGGCCGCACAGCCCGAGGGCGTACATGGGGGCCAGGGCTCCCGTGGCCAGGATCGTGTACGGCCGGGCGATGGACACGGCGAGCGCCACCACCACCTCGACGGCCAGCGACCCGAGCAGGCTGCGGCGCACCTCCCGCGGGGTGCTGCCAGCCATGAGGAACAGGCTGGGCACGGCCACCTGCTCCGTGCGACTCCTGCCCACGCCGCGGGCGAAGGCGGCGAAGAACAGGCCGCAGCCGGCCACGAAGAGCACGAGGGCCACGACGAAGAACACCGCCTCCAGCGCCGGCACCACCGCAGCCGTCCCTGCGGTGACGGTGAAGAGGCCGGTGCCCCACCACGACGCCGTGAGCAGGCCGGCCCCCGCCGGGTCGCCGGCGTCGGTGGCCGGCTCCTGTCCGGCGTCCGGCGTCATTTCGACGTCGCCACCACTCGGCCGAGCACGGCCGCCAGGCGGTCCCAGTCGAACTGGCTCTCCGCCCGCCGGCGCGCCGCCGAACCCTGGGCCCGACGCAGGTCGGCTTCGTCGAGAAGGGGGGCGAGGGCGGCCGCAACGGCTGCAGGCTCGCCGGGGCGGTCGACGACGGCCCCGGTCTCGCCGTCGGCCACGGCTTCGGGCGCCCCGCCGCTGCGCCCCGCCACCTGGGGCACCCCGCACGCCGCCGCCTCCAGGAACACCATCCCGAAGCCCTCCTGCTCGAGTCCCCGCCAGCGTGTGCGGCACGGCACCGCGAACACGTCGGCTGCGGCCATCAGGCCGGGAAGGCGTTCATCGGGCACGGCTCCGAGGAAGCGCACCGGCGCGCCCGTGGTCTGGGCCAGGCGTTCGAGACGACGGCGGTCGCGCCCGGTGCCGGCGACGGCCAGGACCAGGTCGGGGCGGCTCGGCGCCAGGAGGGCGACGGCGGAGATGAGAACGTCGAATCCCTTGCGGGGTACCAGGCGGCTGAGCCCGAGTACCAGGCGCCCGTCCACCGGCAGGCCGGCAGTGGCCCGGGCCCGGGCCCGGGCGTCGGCGTCGATGGGGCGGAAGCGCTGCGGGTCGACACCGGGCGGGACCAGGGTGATGGGCAGGTCCGTCCCCGCCAGGCGCAGGGCCTCGCTCGCCGGATAGCCGCCACCGGCCACCACGTGCTCGGCGCCCAGCAGCACCCGCCGCATCATCGCCCGGGACCCGGGCAGCCGGCCGGGGACGGTGATCTCGGCGCCGTGGAGGATCACGCCGTACGGACGGTCGAGGGCGGGCCCCAGCAGACCGAGGGGAAATGCGGGGTCGAGAAGGACCAGGTCGGCGTCGACCTGGCGGGCGAGCGCACGCAGCCGAAGGGCCAGACCGGGGTGCGGGAGCAGAACCCGGTCGGGCAGGCGCACGACCCGGAAGGGCTGGCGGGCGTCGAAGTCGCGGTCGCCGGCGTAGGGGGTCGTGGCCACGACGACCCCCTCGGGCGGAAGTCGCCGCCACAGCTCCCACAGGTACGACTGGATCCCGCCCACCTTGGGTGGGAAGTCGTTGGTGACCAGCAGGTGGGTCACCAACCTGCAGCGGCGGTCAGCCGGCGCCCAGAGGCCAGGCCCGGAGGGGCGGTGGGACCGGCCGGCGGATGTCCCTGGCCGCAGCGACGTCGCCGGCGCGCTGTCCGGCGATGAGCAGGCGGACGTTGGGCGTGGACTGGGGCTTGGCCGCCTCGTCGAAGTCGACCGACTCCAGCAGGTCGTCGATGTGCATCATCTCCGGCGGCTCCGGGGGGCCGGGGCCGCGCGAGGG
>JBPCJV010000282.1:0-6317 GCA_051004925.1 Acidimicrobiales bacterium
GGTGATCGGGGCCCCCACCGCCCACGAAGCGGCCGGTTCGGTTCCCGACGTTCCGCTCGGCCCCGCCCTCGAGCCTCCGGCCGCCCCCGCCGCCCCCGCCGCCGCCGACCCGCCGGCGAACCCCGACCCGCCGCCGGGCTTGATGCCCGACGGCTGGTTGACGTTCCAGAACGCTGTATCGCCCGCCGTTCCCGACAACCAGAACGGCTTTATGCCGGCGTCGCCGTTCGACCAGGAAGGCGTCTATCGGGGCCTGCTCTGGGTCGTCGAGGCCGCCCTGGAATGCGGCCGGATGTTCGCCGGACTGGCCCGGCAGCTGGCCGGCTTCGAGCAGCGTCTCGAGGCCCTCGAATCCCGCCGGTCCGACGAGGGGCGCGACACCGAGTTCCGTATCAGCGTGGTCGAACAGCGGGTGCTCGAGGTGGAGGCCTTCTCGCCCTGGATCGAGCAGGTGCAGCAGGCGCTCGACGACTTCGCCCGGGCCCAGGCCGACGAGGCGGAAGCGGCGGCGGCCGTTGCGGCACAGCGAGAGCTCGTCCCCGTCGCGCCCGAGCCCGCGGCGCCGGCTGTCTCCGCCGTCGACGAGGTGGAGCCGCTGCTGGCCGAGTTGCGGGCCGAGATCGTCGAGGCCCGCCGGCGGGAGCGGGTCCTCGAGGTCCGCCTCGCCCAGCTCGAGGCGCAGCCCACCATGGAGCAGGTGGCCGCCGAACAGTTCCACCGGTTGGCCGCGCAGCTTCCGGGAGCTCAGGCCGAGATCGAGGGGGTCTACCGCGAGCTCGACTCCGTGGCCGAGCAGGTGGCCCAGCGCGATGCCGTGGTGACACGGAGCCTGCAGCGGCTGGGGCCCCTCGAGAAGCGCCTGGCGCCACTGGAGAAGCGCCTGGGCCCACTGGAGAAGTATGTCGACGGCCTGCGCGACGACCTCGGCCGAGTGGCCGCCCAGCTGGCCGCCCTCGCCGGGGTCGACGTCGGCGTCGTCGAGTGGATGGGCAACGTCGACGCCAGGATGACCAGCCTCGAGTCGTCGGCCGCCATCGTCGAACGCCTGCGCGTCTCCCTCGACCGTGTGTCCGAGGAACTGGCCGCGCCCAGGGCGAGGGGCGACGGGGTCGAGCCGCAGCCCGAGGGCGGGAGCGAGGCCGGGGCCGAGATGTCCGAACCCCCGGTCGGCGACACCTCGATGCGGGCCATCAAGGCGCTCACGGCCGAGCTCGACCGCATCTCGAAGTCGATCGAAGCCCTGTCTGGCGAGGACGCCTCCTAACCGGTCAGGCCCAGCGCCCGGCTGAGGGCGCGGGTGACGGCGGCCGGCCCGTCCTCCAGGCCGCACACCACCACCTCACCGCCGTCGACCATCTCCGCCACCGCGGGGTCGACACCCTCGCCGGAACGCGATACCGCGGCGGCGAGCTCGTCGGCGAAGCGGCCGGACCCGGCGATCACGATCACCGGGCGGCCGGCCCGGCAGTGACCGAGGATCTCGACGCGGGCCCCCGCCCCCCCGCCGCAGAGCACCGCGGCCGACGGGGCGCGCGACCCCAGGGCGCCGGCCAGGGCGAGGAGCGCCTGGGTCTCGTCGCCCCACTCGTCGCCGTCGACCAGCACGAAGTGCGAGTGGTGCGGCTCCAGGCGTTCACGGCCCGCGGGGTTCTGCTCCGGCTCCGGCTCCGGTGCCTCGCCGGGCTCGCCGACCAGGCCGGCGGGGGCGACGCCGACGAGCGGGGCCGAGCGGCGCTCCATCGCGGAGCCGAGGACGGAGAAGATCCCGGCGTCGGTCGCGCCCGTGACCACGGTGAGCCCGTGGTAGACGGCGAACCGGGCGACGCCGGCGATGACCTCGCCGAGGGGGGCGACGAGGTGGGGCCGCAGCTCGGCCGTGCTGCCGTTCAGGATCACCGTGCCCCGAGGCTCGGGCAGGCGGAGCCGCCGAAACAGCTCCTCGCCGTCGAGGTCGGGCGCCACCTCCACGACCCGCGCCCGGTCGCCGGCGGGGAAGGGGATCGCTCGGTCGGCAGGCGTCATGGCCACGGTTTGATGGTCCGACTCGCAGTTCGCGATTGCCGGAGTCGTCTTCCGACCGTAGCGTCTGGCCACCGAGAGCGTGCCCACGAGGGCGGTTCACCGGTCGGAGGTCGACGGATGTCGCGAGACGGGTACCGCGAGTGGCTGAAGAATGACTTCGAGGAGCTCATCGAGCTCGTCGACGTCGCCGACATCCAGAAGCGCTTCCTGCGCTCGCGCTGGCTCGACCAGGTGCTGTGGACCGAGGGCAAGGCGCCCCGGGAGCAGCGCCGCTACCACGTGCTGCGGGTGACGGCCATCGCCGGCGGCGTGCTCGTGCCCGCCCTGGTGAGCCTCGACATCGGAGGGGGCGAGGGCGACGCCGTGCGCTGGGTCACGTTCGCCCTCGGCCTGCTCGTGGCCCTGGCCGTCTCGCTCGAGGGCTTCTTCCGCTTCGGCGAGCGGTGGAGGCACTACCGGCGCACCGCCGAGCTCCTCAAGATCGAGGGTTGGCAGTTCTTCGAGTCGGCCGGCCCCTACCAGGGCCTCGACCACCGCTCGGCCTTCCCCTCGTTCGCGTCCCGCACAGAAGCGATCATCCAACGCGACGTCGACGCCTTCATCTCGGTGATCGCCACCGACAAGTCGAACCAGACCGAGGGCGAAGACTCGAAATGACGGGTATCACCCGACAGGCGACCGACTCTCGAACACGGGAGGGATGCAGATGAGTGACCAGCTGAGCCAGCCCGCCGACGTCGTGCCCCTGCGACCCGACGACAAACCTGTCCTCTTCATCAGCCACCGTCACGACGACCGGGCCATCGCCGACGTGCTCCGGAAGTTCATCCAGTCCCGAACCGGGGGCAGCGTCACCGTCTTCCAGTCGTCGTCGGCCGACGCCGAGGGCCCGGCGCAGGGCAAGAGCGTGTCACACGAGCTGCGACACGCCCTGTGGCACGCCAGTGTCGTCGTCCTGATCTACACCACCCGTGATCAGGACTGGTCGTATTGCATGTGGGAGTGCGGGGTGGCGCAACTGCCCGAACCGTCGGACACCAAGACCATCGTCTTCCAATGCACCGACCACTCCCCCAGCATCTTCGCGGAGCAACTTCGCGTCGGGCTTCGTGACATGCAGGCCATCGAGAAGTTCGTCGGCGACCTGCTGACGGACCCGGAGTACTTCCCGAAGCTCGGGCGGGCAATCACCGGTTTCAGCCCCGGGACCGACCCGGTGCGGGAGGCGGCCCGGGAGCTCCATGACCGGCTCCAGGAGGTCCTCCCGGCCCAGGACGCGGGCGACGAGGAGTGGCCCCCCTACCCGCAGTTGACCCTGAGGCTGACCGACGAGCAGGTGGAGCGCATCCGGGACGCCTCGGGCACCAGGGGGGAACGGCTCGACCTGGCACGAGAGATCGTACTCGAGGAGGCCTTGGTGGTCGGTGGCGACGGCCAGGTCGGTCGCATCTTCAGTGCGCGGGGCTTCCCCCGCACCCCGGCGATGCCGGGTCTGGCGATGCGCGAGCTCTTCGAAAGCTGGAGAGCGGACTCACCAACGCCCGGCTCGCTGTGGGTGGACGCCTTGTGCACGCAGATCATGGCCACGACCCGCAACCAGTTCCCCACCCTGCGCTGGGAGGTGATGCGGGGCAGCGACCGGATGGACCGGACCTGGTACGGCCCCGTCGTGCGCTACATCAAGAAGTTCCCCAGCCGGCAGTACGAGGAGGTCGACGTCGTCTTCTGCAAATTCGACCTGGACGACGCCAACCGGCCCAAGATCGGGATCCCCGAGACCGTCGACGAGGAGTAGTTCGCGCTACAGCCTGCCGGTTCTCGTTTGCCTCAATGAAGGCCGCCTCTAGGCGCCATTTTCCTTCTATATGGGGACCACATTCTCGTGAAAAGGAATCGGGCCTGTCTGTGGTATCCTGTGGAAAGGCGCAACGCACCAGGAGAGGCAGTCATGGCAAATGCCCAGAACGCACGCGCACAGCACGACGGCGCCGTGTACGAGGTCAGGGCGCTGACGAACCGGTGGGTGCAGCCGACGGTCGGCACGGTCATCAGCAGCCACAGCTCGGCGGCGGCGGCCTGGGCCGCCTTCCGCAAGGAGCCCCAGGAGGCCACCGACGGCACGGGCCGCACCACCTCGGGGAACTTCGTGGCCAAGGCTGTCGTCCGCGTGGACGCGCAGGGCAAGGAGTCGATGGTCGTGCCCCCGCCCGCGGGTGGTGGCATCCTGGCCTGGCCGTACGAGAACTAGAAGCACCGTCGGGGCCGGTAAGAATATCGGCCTGTGCGTAGGAACGGCGCGGCCGGCCGGGCTCGACTGACACCCAAGGTGGTCGCGGCGCTCGTCGCGGCCGTCGCCCTGGGTGCGGGCGCGGTCGCCTTCGTCGTCCAACGTGGCCACGACGAGCCCGGACCCCGCCAGACAGCGGAGAAGTTCGCCGGCGCCTGGGCCGCCGCCCAGCGGCCTGCGCTCGACGCCCTGGTGGTCGACCCGGCTGCGCTCGCCACCGTCGACCCCGTACGAACCACCGCTCGACTCGGCGCCACCTCTACGACGGTCGAGGTCGCCGTCGTCGACGAGCGCGACGGCCGGGCGACGGCCGGGTTCGTGGCCAGGCTGGACCTGGCCGACGTCGGCCCGCTGACCTGGAACGGCTCGCTCACCCTCGTCGACGACGAGAAACGGGGGTGGCTGGTGGACTGGTCCCCGGCCTCGCTGCACCCCACGTTGCCCGCCGGCGGCGACCTCCGGCGCTCGACCACCTGGCCGGCGCGGGCGCCGATCCTGGGGGTCGCCGACCAGGTGCTGGCGGGACCGACCGACGACATCGTGATCGGCATCGAGCCGCAACGGCTCCAGGACCGACCGGCGGCCACGGCTGCGCTCTTCGAACAGCTCGGTGTCGACCCGGCCAAGGTGAACGCTGCGCTCGATGCGCCCGGTGTGCGACCCGACTATTTCGTGCCCGTCGCCCAGGTGACACGGGCGCGGTTCGACGCCGTCCGCGCCGTCATCTATCCCATTCCCGGGCTGCTCTTTCGCAACGCCACCGGGCGAGGCGGCCCGACGCCCGACTTCTCCCGCCAGACCCTCGGCCGCTCTGGCCAGGTGACGGCGGAGCGTCTGGCGGAGCTCGGCCCGCCCTACGAGGTGGGCGACGTCGTCGGGCTCGACGGCCTGGAGGCCCGCTTCGAGGAACAGCTGGCGGGGCGACCCGAGGTTGTCGTGGAGGTGGTCGACGCAGGAGGCAAGGTGCTCGGCGTGGTCGGCACCCTCCCGGGCGTGCCGCCGCAACCGCTGCGCACCACCCTCGACCCGGCGCTCCAAGGCGCGGCCGACGCCGCCGCGGCCACGGCCGGTGGCCCTGCGGCCCTGGTCGCCGTCGACGCGTCCACCGGCGAGGTCCGGGCCATCGCCTCCAGTCCCTTCGACAACGCCTTCAACCGCGCCATCTCCGGCTCCTATCCGCCGGGTTCCACGTTCAAGGTGGTGACGGCCGACGCCCTGCTCGCCAACGGCATCTCGGGGAGCACGCCCGTCGACTGCCCTCCGGAACGCTTGGTCGACGGTCGAGCGTTCCGGAACTTCGAGGGCGGGGCGTCGGGCACCGTGCCGTTCTCCCAGGCCTTCGCCCAGTCGTGCAACACCGCGGTCATCGGTGCGGCGGCCGGACTGCCCGACGGCGCTCTGGGCGCCGCGGCCCAGACGTTCGGCTTCGGCGTCGACTACTCCCTCGGGCCCACCACCGTGGGCGGGTCGTTCCCCGCCCCGGCCAGCGCCGTCGACAGGGCGGCCTCAGCCATCGGGCAGGCCCGCATCACCGCCAGTCCCCTGCACATGGCCACCGTCGCCGCCGCCGTGCTCGACGGCACCTGGCGCAGCCCCGTCCTCCTCCCGGGAACCGAGGGGGCCGCCGCCCCGGTCACCCGTCCCCTCGACCCGGCCATCGCCGGCCAGCTCCGCAGTCTCATGCGCCAGGTGGTGACCGACGGCAGTGGCACCGCCGCCGACGTGCCCGGGCTTCAGGTCATCGGGAAGTCCGGCACCGCGGAGTACGGTCCCGGCGACCCGCCGAGCACCCACGCCTGGTTCATCGCCGCAGCCAAGGGCCTCGGCATCGCCGTGCTCGTCGAGGACAAGGCCGCCGGGGGCCGCGACGCCGCCCCCGTCGCCGCCCGCTTCCTGGAGACGCTGGTTCCCGCCCCCTAGAGATCGGGAGGTGCGCCGTTGACCGTTTTACGTCGAACCGGTCACCGGACCGGGGGTTCGATCAGGCGAGGTCGAAGCGATCGAGGTT
>JBPCJV010000283.1:0-9465 GCA_051004925.1 Acidimicrobiales bacterium
GGTCATCACAATCGCGCCTCCGATCAGCTCGTGGCGGTGCCCGTCGTCGGGCATGGCCTCGAGATCCTCGACGGTCAACCCGGTAAAGGTCACAGCGGCACGCTCCAACAGCTCTGATCAAGCCGACAAGAGCTTATCGGCACCCCCAGGGCGAGCCATCGGCGTTCCCGGCGATGCTCAGCCCGTTCGGCGGGCCGCATCGTCGGCGAGGACAAGCACTCGGCCGTCGCGTGGTGTTCAGATGCGGCGGTCCGCAAGGCGTCCTGGAGGCGCTGGGGCGTCGCCCCGTACTGCAGCACCCGCAGATCCATGGCCCGGGCTACGCCGAGGGGCAGCCCGAGCAGCCAGGGGGGTCGGCCGGGACCACCACCGACACTGACACCGGTGCCGCGGCCGTCATCCGGCCGACGATGGGGCCCAGGGACGTTGTCCGCCGCCCAATGCCCCACCTGGCCCACCAGCGCCTCTTCCGCCACCTCCCCTGCTTCCAGCGTCAGCCCCGCCATGCGGCCACCATAGCGATGGCCTGGTAACCGACAGACAGCCGAAGTCCGCCCGAAACTTGGGAGTTAAAGGACTTTACTTTAGATTCACCGGTCTTTACACTTTCATCTTGATGACTGCTCCTTCGGGCCGTAACCCGTTCCGGCCCGGCGTCGGAACGAGACCTGCCTACTTGGCGGGCCGTCAAGGGCCGAGGAAGCGGTTCGCTTCGACACTTCGAGCTGCTCCCGAGCAGCCGGGGAACATGCGGCTGACGGGCTTGCGCGGTGTGGGCAAGACAGTCCTGCTCGGCGAGTTCGCGACGATCGCAGATAAGGAGTCGTGGGCTGCCGCGAATCTGGAGCTCAACCCTCGGCACAACACGGACGCGTCCATGGTGCAGGCGCTGGTGTCCCTCATCGACAGAGCTTCCGAAGCACTCTCGCGAGCGGAGCGCCTGAAGGCTGCGATGGGCCGCGCCGCACGAGCCGCTGGGTCACTTGGGATCACCTACAACGAGGTCAAGCTCTCGTTCGATCCCACGATGGCGCACGGCTCGTCCGATTTGGCCGAGCACCTCTACGACGGAGTCGACGTTGCCGTACGCCAAGGCTACGCCGGACTTGTTCTCCTGCTCGATGAGGCCCAAGTGATCCGAGACGAGCGGGCACGCACCGGCGAGCATCCACTGTCGCTACTGATTTCAGCCGTGTCTGCTCTGCAGCGAGAGGAGATACCGCTCGGGCTCGTGGCGTGCGGTCTTCCGACCTTGACCGGCAACCTCCTTCACGCCCGGTCCTACACGGAACGGATGTTCCGAGGAGAGGAGATAGGGCGGTTGGAGTCCACGGAGGCAACGGCCGCCTTCACCGAACCGCTCCGCGATACCGGAATGACCGCAGACCCCGATCTGGTCCGCCGCGTCGTGGAGGAGGTCGAGGGGTACCCATACTTCATCCAGCTCTGGGGTGCCGAGCTCTGGGACGCGGCCGTGATCGCCGGTGTCGACCGACTGGACGTCCGGCTGTTGGAGGTGACAACTCCGGACATCTACCGACGGCTAGACATTGACTTCTACGAGCCGCGGGTCTCGACGCTCACGCCTGCCGAGCAGGATGTCCTGCTCGCCAGTGCGTCATGCCCCTACCCACCCCTCATGACCGTCGACATGAACTCGAATGTGGACAAACGGCCAGGCAACATCAACGTGCTCCTCGGCCGTCTGGTCGAAGCGGGCGTCCTCTACCGCACTCGCAAGGGGCAGTATGAGTACACCGCTCCGAAGTTCCGTGAGTACCTCACCCGCCGCGTCCAGGCCGCCTGAGGTTTCGTGGGGCTACTATCGCGGCGGAGTGCGACCGGCGCGCCGGGGCACAACGGGGGTGCGCAAATGCGATCGGGGAGAGCGCGACGCTGCTGGTTGCTCGGCTTGGTGGCCCTCGTCGGGTTCGCCGGATTCCGTCTGTCGGTAGCCGAGGGTGCGCCGCACCCCGGGCAGTCGCTCAACGTTGCCGTCATCGACTCGACGGACGTCATCAACGGCGGGTCGTTCCCCACGGCCACGGCGGGACCCACTGGCTCCTTCACGGATTTCACATTCACCGACGTCGCCATCGCCGACGTCAGCGCGGCCACGCTGGCCGCCACGACACGGTGCTGCTGAACGTGGCCAGCCCCGGCATGGGCTGCGACACCGCATCCTTGACGGCGGCCCAGAAGGCCGACTTGGTCAGCTTCGCCTCCGGCGGCAAGAAGCTGGTGATCTACGACAGCGAGTGCGATACCGGTGACTACAGCTGGCTGCCTTTCCCGTTCACCACGAGCAACCCGGGAGCCGCCGGGGCCACGGGCACGTTCACCATCGTTGAGAACAACACACTCGCCAGTGCCGACCCCGCCGATTCCCACTACATCGACGCCGCCCTGTTGCAGAGCGGTACCGACGCGGTGGGCGACGCCAACGTCTTCACCACCTTCGATCCCAACTGGTGCGTGGCCGACTCGGCCACAAACACCCTCGGGGTGAACGGGCCGGTGCACACCTACGCGCGGGTCGGACCGGCTGCCACCGGAGGGCTGCTCATCTACAACGGCCTCGACGTCGACGACATGGACACGTTCACGGATCCGGAGTCGTCAACGGCGTCGGGGAACCTGGCCAAGCTCTGGCTGCAGGAGCTGCAGCAGCCGACGAGTGCCCTGGGTCTGCCCTGCGAGGTATCGGCCGTGGGCATCAGCCTGCTGCCCGCCTCCGCGGTCAACCCGCTCGGCGCCAGTCACACCGTGACAGCCCACGTGACCGACCCGGTCGGTCAACCCCGGCCGGGAACGACGGTCACGTTCACCGTCCTCTCGGGCCCGAATGCCGCGGCGAGCGGTACATGCACCCCCAACGCCGACTGCACCACCGACGCAAACGGCGATGCCAACTTCACCTATGTCGGAGCCGGCGGCGAGGGGACCGACAGCATTCAGGCGTGCTTCACCGAGGGGGCCACCCAGGTGTGCTCCGTGGTGGTCTCGAAGATCTGGAGCTCGTCGGCCACGACCACCACCTCGTCGACGACCTCGACATCCACCACCTCGTCGACGACCTCGACATCCACGACAAGCTCGACGACGACCACGACGTCCACGTCGACGACCATTCCCCCCACGACCTCGACGTCGACGACCTCCACCACCACGCCGGTCACCACGTCGACGGTCGACCCCGGCAGCCCGACCGGCGGGCCCGGGGCGGGCTCCGGCACTGTCTTCGGCAGCGCCCTGGCCCGGACGGGCGCCGTTCTGGGCCCACTCGCACCATTCGGATTCCTCGCTCTCTCCCTGGGTTCGCTCCTCCTCCTCGGAACCGAAGCGGTCGAGGCGTGGCCCGGACGCCGGGTCCCCTTCCAGCAACGCCGGGTCCCCTTCCAAATGCGCCGGTCGCTCCTCCGCCGCCGCCTGCGCGGCGTGCACCACCGCAGGCGACCTGACCTCCCGTAGACGATCTGGGCCGTGGACGAGGTCAGCTTCACCGCGGGGATCACCTTCGCCGACGACCGCGTCCTGACCGCCGACGTGACCTCGATCGACGCGACGGGCATCGCCTTCACCACCGAGGACGGCTCCGAGACGGTGCCCTGGTCCGACGTCAAGGCCGTGATGCTGGCCACGACCGAGCACATGCTCGAGAGCGCCGGGTCGCTGTTCTCCATGGCCGAGACGCTGCGGGAGACCGACACGGCGCGGACGAACGAGGCCGTCGAGATGCGACGGTTCGGTCTCCAGCTCCTCGTCCAGGCCGCACCCCGGCTGTGCCCCCTCGGTGACGGCTGCGGGCTCCGGCCCACGGCCCCGCCTGCCGGACCGGACGCCACGTAGGGCGCCACGGCCCCGGTGGTACTGTCCGCCCGCCTGCCGACACCCGTCCAGACCTCCCCGAAGACACTGCCCTTATGACCGCCACCTGATGGGAAGCTCGGGGAACTCCTTCCGGGACCAGTGCATCGAGAAGGTGCGGCGCCTGCGGGCACTCGGCATCGACCCGTACCCGTCGACGTCGCGGCGCACCCATATGGCCGGCGACATCCACGAGCGCTTCGCCGAGCTCGAGAACACAGCCGTCACCGTGGCCGGCCGGATGATGTCGCGCCGGGGCCACGGCCGGCTCGTGTTCGCCGACGTGCAGGACCAGTCCGGCCGGGTCCAGCTCATGGTCTCCAGCGACGACCTGGGTGCCACCGACGCCGGCACCGGGAACCTCGGGTTCGACGACGCCGCCCAGCTCGTCGACATCGGCGACATCGTGGAGGCCCAGGGCACCGTCACCAGGACGCGCCGGGGCGAGGCGTCGGTGCGGGCCACGGGCTTCCGCATCCTCGCCAAGACGCTGCAGCCGCTTCCCGACAAGTGGCACGGCGTGACCGACGAGGAGGTCCTGGCCCGCAAGCGCTACCTCGACCTCATCATGAACCCGGGCAAGCGGGAACGGTTCGTGGTCGTGTCCGACATCCTGCTCGCCGTTCGGGCCTTCCTGAACGAGCGCCAGTTCGTCGAGTTCAACACGCCGGTCCTCCAACCCCTGTACGGCGGAGGGCGGGCCCAGCCCTTCCGCACCCACGTGAACGCCATCGACAGCGACTACTACCTGGCCATCTCCCACGAGCTCTACCTCAAGCGCCTGATCATCGCCGGGTTCGAGCGGGTGTTCACGATCGGGCGGTACTTTCGCAACGAGGGCATCGACCGCACCCACAACCCGGAGTTCTCGATGCTCGAGACCATGACCGCCTTCGAGGGCTACGGGTTCAACATGGACCTCACCGAGGCGCTCTACAAGCACCTCGCCTCCGACGTGGTGGGCAAGCCTGTTGTGTCGGTGCGGGGCCGGCCCGTCGACCTCATGGCCGAGTGGCCCCGCCGTTCCATGGTCGACCTGGTGCGCGAGGAGTGCGGCGTCGACTTCCGGTCGGTCGACGACCTCGACACCGCCAACCAGGCCCTGGCCGACAAGCACCTGCGCCCGGAAGCCACCGTCGGCCACGCCCTCACGTCGCTGTTCGAGGAGGTGGTGACGCCGACGCTCGTGCAGCCCACGATCGTGTACGGCTACCCGATCGAGGTGTCGCCGCTGGCCAAGGCCATGGCCGACGATCCCCGCTTCGTCGAACGGTTCGAGCTCTACGTGGGCGGCATCGAGCAGGGCGACAACTGGTCGGAGCTCAACGACCCCGAGGAGCTGCGGCGGCGGTTCCAGGCCGAGCAGGGCCGGCGCACCGACGAGCACGACACCGAGGCCCACCCGGTGGACCACGAGTTCCTGGAGGCGACGGAGTACGGGATGCCGCCCACCACGGGCGTGGGCCCGGGGATCGAGCGCCTGGCCATGCTCCTGACCGAGGCCGACTCGATCGCCGACGTCATCTTCTTCCCCCTGCTGCGACCCCTGCCGCCGGGATCAACGCAGCGCCCGGAGCCCGACCCGGCCTGACCCACCAACAGCCGTTCTTGGCGCGCTCGACGACGTCAGGCGTGGTCGAGCGCGACGAGAACCGATGGGGCCATCACCAGTACCAGTCGCCGAAGCGGCGGGTGCCCCTCCGCCGGGCCCGGGACCCCGCACGCGGAAACCATCCCAGCTCCCGGCCCGACCCGTCGGGGGTGGCGGCCGAGCGGCAGTGCACACCGTCGAGGCCCTCGTCGAAGATCCGGCGACCGATCGGCTGGCACACGGCGCGGCCTACCGCCGCCCCGTCGTCGCCCACCGGATACGTGACCGGGAGGCCGAGGGCGGCCAGGCCCGCCTCGGTGTGGGCGTCGGCGACCTGGAGAGGAGCCGGGAGGCGGGCGGCCACGAGGACGTACCCGTTCTCGTCGTCGATGTCCTCGGGGAGCATCGAGTAGCCCTCGCAGAGACGGCGGACGTTGGCCCGGGCCGTGACCACGTCGGCATTGAAGTACAGGGTCGGCGGACCCTCCACCGGCGTCCAGCGGGCACCGATCACGGGGGCGTACGTGGGGTCGAGGGGGTCGTTCCAAGCCGGGTCGGCCAGGCGCAGCCACTCCGTTCGGCCATCGAGGGTCTCGGCTCGCACCGTCCTCACCCGGGCCTGCGCTCCGCTCCGTGTGGCAGCCATGGCCGCCGAGGCCCTGGGGGTGCTCACTGCGTCAGGCGGTCACACGACGCAGGTCGAACATCTCCCGGGTGTAGACCAACAGCTCCGGCGTACGACCGGCGCGCGCCAGGTCGAGCATGCTCAGGCCGCCGAGGCGCTCGGCGGGGCGGCGGACGACGCTCGGCACCCGGTCGCGCTTGAGGTAGCGAACCAACAGGTCGGTGGTGGCCTCGAGGTGGGCCACCGGCGGCCGTCGCTCCTCGGGGACGCCGCGGCTCAGCCACTTGTCGACCGCCTGGCGGCTCACGCCGAACATCCGTCCCGCCTCGGCCTTGGACAGCGACCACACGTCGAGCACCCGCGCCAGCTGGCCGCGCTCGGCGATGTGGTCGAGCTCGGTGAGGAACCGGTTCATCCACGCCGGGGACACGCCGTTGACGGTGAGGGCACCGGCCACCGCTTGGGCGGCGGCAGTGGGGTCTTCACCGGCAAGCACCTCGGGACGCAGCACCTCGGGACGCAGCACCTTGGCCATCGCCGTCCATGGTAACGCAACCATCTGTCAATGGCAACCATCTGTCAATGGCAACCGTTTGTCATCGGCAACCATCTGTCACCCTAGCGTCGGGTCGCCCGGGTGCGGGATCATGACCGCATGGACCCACAGGACGACATGGCGGCCCGCTTGCGGGAGCGTCGCCGACATGCGTCGGGGCCGGGTGCTCGACGCAGCCGCGGCCGAGGCCTACGGGCTGGTGGCGTCGGTCGTCCGATCCCGGCCGTAGAAGACCCGCTCGACCACCTGCCGGGCCCGGCGGGTGACACGCCGGTAGTCGTCACGCAGCTCCTGGGGCGTCGTATCCAGAGACCGGGCCAACCGGGTCAGGTTCTCCGACGACTGGGGGAGCGAGTCGTGGGCCTCACCCCTCACGAGGAACCAACGGTTGCGGGTGCGCTCGCAGAAGCGGTACGCCTCGCCGAGCACGACGCGGTCCTGGTGCGACAGGGCGCCCGCCTCTTCGAGCCGGTCGAGCGCGGCCATGGTGCCCGTGGCGGCCACGCCGTGCTGGAGCTGGAGGAGCTGGGCGGTGAACTCGATGTCGGACAGCGACCCGCGGCCGAGCTTGAGGTGGAACTGGGGGTCCTCGCCGTGCGGCATGCGCTCCCGTTCGATGCGGGCTTTCATGCGCCTGACCTCGCGGGCGTCGGGCTCGGGGAAGGGGTGGCGCCACACGCGAGGGGCGATGAGCTCGATGAACCGCCGCCCCAGCTCGACGTCACCGGCCACGGGCCGGGCCCGCAGCAGGGCCTGGCGTTCCCAGACCTGGGCCCACCGTTCGTAGTAGGCGCGGTAGCCGTCGAGGCTGCGCGCCAGGGGACCCGCCTTGCCTTCCGGACGCAGGCCGGCGTCCATGGAGTACACCCGCGTGGCCGGCGAGGGCCCGGAGAGGATCTCGAGCAGCGCCGTCGCCGCCTTCTCGGCGGCCGCGAAGTCTTCGGACGTGGTGCCGTCGTAGACGAAGAGCACGTCGAGGTCGCTGGCGTAGGAGAGCTCGGCGCCGCCGAACCGCCCCATGGCCACGACCGCGAACGGCAGCGAGGGAGCCACCACCTCGAGGGCGGCCCGCACGCAGGCCTCGGCCAGATCGGTGAGGTGGGCGCCCGTGACCACCACCGGGTCCTCGCCCTCGGGGGTCAGCGACAGGATGTCGGCGGACGCCACCCGGAGCTCCTCGCGCCGCCGGAACCGCTCCAGTCCCCGCTGGCGCTCGGCAGGGTCGCTGCGCCAGGCCATGGCGGCCACGGCTCCCTCGGCCAGCTCCTCGGTGGTCCGCGATCCCAACCCCGCCGGGCCGCCGAGGCCGGTGATCAGGTCGGGATGGTGTTCCAGGGTCTGGGTCAGCCGTTTGCTGGTGCCCACGAGCTCACACAGGCGGCGCGCCCCCTCGGGCGACTCCCGGAAGGCGATGGCCAGCTCGCCGGCCCGGTGCTCGCTGCTGCTGAGAAGGCGCAGCCCCAGCAGGCCGGTGTCGGGATCGGGTGACTCCGACAGCCAACCCAGCAGGAGCGGCAGGAGCTGCTGCATGAGCCGGGACGACCGGGTGAGGCCTCGGGTCAGCTCGGTGAGCGCCTGCCGGGTGCGGGCGGCGTCGGTGAACCCGAAGGCCGCCAGCCTCTCCTCCACCGCCTCCGCTCCCAGCACCTCCGGGCCGGGACGGGCCGACGGGTGGCCGGCGGGCCCGGCGGGCTCCACGAGCAGGGCGTCGAGGAGGGGCCGGAAGAACAGGTGCTCGTGGATCGACCGCACGGTCGCCTGCTGACGGCGCAGGTAGCGGACGAGCAACTCCCCGGCCGTCCCCTCGGCGCTGTCCCGGTAGCCCATCACCCGGGCCAGGCGGGAGAGCGACTGGGCGTCGTCGGGCAGCACGTGCACCTGCTGCTCGTGCACCAGCTGCAGGCGGTGCTCCACCGTGCGCAGGAGCCGGTAGGCGTGCGCCAGGTCGCGCGCGTCGCCGGGGTCGACGTACCCGGCGCGGCCCAGCTCGGCGAGGACGTCGAGCGTGGTGGGCGAGCGCAGGGCGGGATCGTGGCGACCGTGCACGAGCTGGAGCAGCTGAATGGCGAACTCGATGTCGCGGATCCCGCCCCGGCCCCGCTTGACCTCCCGCTCGGTGAGTCCCTGGCGGGCGAGGTGGTCCTCGGCCCGGGCCTTCATGGCCCGCACCTCGCGGAGGTCGTCGGGCGTGAACGACCGCCCCCACAGTCGTTCCTCGACGCCGGCCGAGAACGCTGCGCCCAGCTCCGCGTCGCCGGCGACCGGGCGGGCCTTGAGGAGGGCCTGGAACTCCCAGGTCTTGGCCCAGCGGTCCCAGTACGCCTCGTAGGAGGCCAGCGACCGGACGAGGGGGCCGTCCCTGCCTTCGGGACGGAGGTCGACGTCCACCCGGAAGCAGGTGCGCGCCGCCCGGAGCACGGCCCGGGCCTTCTTCTCCCCCGCCACGGGGTCGTCGGCCACGAAGATCAGGTCGACGTCGCTGGCGTAGTTGAGCTCGTTGCCCCCGAGCTTGCCCATGGCCACGACGGCGAGGCCGCTCGTGTCGTCGGCCAGGGCGAACGACGACCGCAGGACCTGGTCGGCCAGGCGGGACAGGCCCCGGCCCACCGTCGGCAGGTCGTCGAGGCCCACGAGGTCGCGCCCGGCGACGCGCAGCATCTCCAGTCGCTTCCAGCGGGCCAGGGCCTCGACCTCCACGGGCTCCTCCAGGGGCGGTCGCCGGTCGCGGTTGGCCAGGAACCCCACCGCCGCGGGATCGGACCCACACAACTTGGTGAGCGAGCGGCTGGTGGTGGCAAAAGCACCCAACGCCTCCCACAAGGAGAA
>JBPCJV010000284.1:0-4508 GCA_051004925.1 Acidimicrobiales bacterium
GCACTGGGCCCTCACGGCGTGAACATCATGGAGTTCTGCCGGCAGTACAACTCCGCGACAGAGAGCCAGCGGGGCACCGTGATCCCCGCCGAGATCACGGTCTTCGAGGACCGCTCGTTCACCTTCATCACCAAGACCCCGCCCACGCCGGTGCTGCTCCGGGCCGCGGCCGGGATCGAGAAGGGCTCGACGCTGCCCGGCCGTGATGGCGCCGGCACAGTCACCGACGCCCAGCTCACCGAGATCGCCACCACCAAGATGCCCGACCTCAATGCCAACGACCTCGACGCGGCCAAGCGCCAGGTCGCGGGTACGGCCCGTTCCATGGGAATCACGGTCCGATGATGACGACGACGACGAGCACCACCCGCGGCGGCAAGAAGTACGTGGAAGCCGTCCGGCGCTTCGACCGCCAGCAGCAGCACAGCCCGGGTGAGGCCGTCGACCTGGTGAAGAGCCTGGCGTCGGCGAGCTTCGACGAGACCGTCGAGCTGGCCGTGCGCCTCGGTGTCGACCCCCGCAAGGCCGACCAGATCGTGCGGGGTACGGTCGCCCTCCCGGCCGGCACGGGCAAGACGGTGCGGGTCGCCGTCTTCGCCGACGGTGCCGCCGCGGCCGAGGCCCGGGAAGCCGGTGCCGAGGTGGTCGGGGGCGACGATCTGGCCGAACGGGTGTCGAAGGGCTTCCTCGACTTCGACGTGGCCATCTCCACGCCCGACCTCATGCGCTCCCAGGTCGGCAAGCTCGGGCGGGTCCTCGGCCCCCGGGGCCTCATGCCGAACCCCAAGACGGGAACGGTGACCGAGGAGGTCGGCAAGGCCGTGCGCGAGTTCAAGGGCGGTCGGGTCGAGTACCGCACCGACCGGTACGGCAACATCCACGTCCCCATCGGCAAGGTGAGCTTCTCCCGGCGTGACCTGCTCGAGAACCTGCGGGCCGTGGGCGACGAGTTGGCCCGGGCCAAGCCGGCGGCGGCGAAGGGCCGCTACTTCCAGGGGATCACGCTTTCGTCCACCATGGGCCCCGGCGTCAAGATCGACCCGAACCGCATGAAGAGCATCGACGACGAGCTGGCCGAGGCGTCCTGACGGACTAGAGTTCGGTCCTACCCACCAACGCCAGAGACGTTCGGCGCGCATCGGCGCAGAAAGGGTCCGTTCCGGACCCGCCCAACCAGGCGTGAAGTCCCAGTCCGAGGGTCTTCTCGTCTGCCGTGCCGCAGCCCGGACGAGGAGGTCGGCCTCATGGCCATCACCAACCCCAAACCTGAAAAAGTTGCCGTCGTCGACGAGGTGCGAGAGCGCATGTCGTCGGCCAACGCCACGTTGCTTACCGAGTACCGGGGGCTGAAGGTCGAGGAGCTGGCCGCGCTCCGCCAGTCGGTGCGGGCCGCAGGCGGCGACTACAAGATCTACAAGAACACCCTCGTGCGGCTGGCCGTGGCCGACCTCGGGCTGGAGGGCCTCGACGACCTGCTCGTCGGGCCCACCGCCGTGGCCTTCGTCGACGGCGATGCCGTGCTGGTGGCCAAGGCCCTCAAGGAGTTCTCCAAGACCGCGCCCAACCTGGTGGTGAAGGGGGGCGTGCTCGGCCGCACGGCGCTCACCGCCGCCGACGCCGGGGCGCTGGCCGACGTGGCCCCCCGCGAGGTCGTGCTGGCGCAGCTCGCCGGCGCCTTCGCCGCCCCGCTCCGGCAGTTCGCCGGCCTCCTCGCCGCCCTGCCCCGCAATTTCGCCTACGGCCTGTCCGCCCTTCTCGACCAGCGCGGCGGCCCCGAGGCGGCGGCTGTCGCAGAGCCCGACACCCCGGCAGCCGAGGCCGCCACATCCGAAGCGCCCCCGTCCGAGGCCGAGGCCCCTGCCGCGGAGGCCCCAACCGCCGAAGCGCCCGAGGGCATAGAACCGGCAGCGGCCGGCGACGCTCCCGAAGCGGTGGTGCCCGTCCAGGCCGCCGAGCCCCCCGAAGCCCCAGCCCCCGAAGCCCCAGCCCCCGAAGCCCCGACCACCTAGGCCCCAGTGGCTTCGGCCGAACCCACCCCCGAGTCCCCCGACGGCACCGAGTCTGCCGAAAAGGAGCAGTGGTGGCCACCAAAGAAGACATCCTCGACAGCATCGCCAACATGACCGTGCTCGAGCTGAGTGAGCTCCTGAAGGAGTTCGAGGACAAGTTCGGCGTCACCGCGGCCGCGCCGGTCGCCGCCGCCGCAGCACCTGTGGGTGGGGGAGGCGACGCCGCCCCGGCCGTCGAGGAGCAGGACGAGTTCGACGTCGTGCTCGCCGCCGTGGGCGACAAGAAGATCCAGGTCATCAAGGAGGTACGGTCGCTCACCAACCTGGGCCTGAAAGAGGCCAAGGACCTGGTCGACAACGCCCCCAAGCCCGTGCTCGAGAAGGCCTCCAAGGAAGACGCCGACAAGGCCAAGACCCAATTGGAAGCCGCCGGCGCAACAGTCGAAGTCAAGTAGAAGCAGGCGCCTTCCCACCCCGAAGCGGGTGGAGGGCTTTTCGAGGGAAGGGTCCGTGCGGGACAGGACCCGGGACCCCGGGGGCGCGAACAGCCCGTCGGGATACCCGTGAAGCCCTTGACCAGCGCCGACGTTTGGCTTAGCCTCCCCCCAGGCACCTTACGGCCTTGCCGTAACGCGTCGGCATGAGTAAGCTGTTTTCTGCCGTGCCCGCCCGCGTGTCGCTCCCCTCCGTAACCCGGTGGTTGAGACGCGCCCCGGCACCCCCTGCCTCACTGCTCGCATCCTCGTAAAGGGAGCCGCCCCGTGCCGTCCCGTCCCGCCACCCGGGAACGCTTCTCCTTCTCCAGCCTCGGTGAGGTTCTCTCCCTCCCCGATCTGATCGCCGTCCAGCGCGACTCGTTCCGCTGGTTCCTCGACACCGGTCTGGCCGAGACGTTCCGCGACATCAGCCCGATCGAGGACTTCACCGGTCAGCTCAAGCTGCTCCTCGAGTTCGACGCCGCCGATCCCGATTTGCGCCCTCCGCCGAAGTTCACGGTGGACGAGTGCAAGGAAAAGGACATGACCTACTCGGCGCCCATCTTCGTGCGCGCCCAGTTCCTCAACGCCAACACCGGTGAGATCAAAGAGCAGACGGTTTTCATGGGCGACTTCCCGGTGATGACCGACAAGGGCACGTTCATCATCAACGGCACCGAGCGGGTCGTCGTGTCCCAGCTCGTGCGCTCCCCCGGCGTCATCTTCCAGCCCGGCCGCGACGCCAAGACGATCGCCACCGGCACCATCCACCCCTACCGCGGGGAGTGGATCGAGTTCGACATCGAGCAGAAGCCGGGCAAGGACGTCACCGCCGGCACCCGGGTGGCTCGCAAGCGCCGGCTGAGCCTGTTCGTGCTCCTGCGGGCGCTGGGCTACGACGAGGAGCTGCAGCCCGGATTCCTCGACCGCTTCGTGCGCCACTTCGACTTCCTCGAAGGCCAGTGGGAGAAGGAGCGCGAGCTCGCCCCCACCCGCGACGAGGCCCTGGTCGAGATCTACAAGCGGGCCCGTCCCGGCGAGCCCCCCCAGGTGGAGGCGGCCCGGGCCTACTTCGAGAACGCCTTCTTCAACCCCAAGCGCTACGACCTCACCCGCGTCGGCCGCTACAAGCTCAACCGCAAGCTGGGCCCGGAGATCGAGAAGATCGCCGACCTGTTCGCCACCGACCTGGAGCGCCCGGGCCAGAGTCAGGGCGTGCTGTCGCCCACCGAGATCCTGGCCGCCACCACCTACCTGCTCCACCTGGCCGCGGGCGAGGCCGGCTACCGCCTCGACGACCAGGACCACTTTGCCAACCGGCGCATCCGGTCGGTGGGGGAGCTCATCCAGAACCAGGTGCGCATCGGCCTGTCCCGCATGGAGCGGGTCGTGCGCGAGCGCATGACCACCCAGGACGTCGAGGCCATCACCCCGCAGACCCTCATCAACATCCGTCCGGTCGTGGCCGCCATCAAGGAGTTCTTCGGCACCAGCCAGCTCTCCCAGTTCATGGGCCAGACCAACCCCCTCGACGGCCTCACCCACAAGCGCCGGCTCTCGGCCCTGGGCCCGGGTGGGCTTTCCCGTGAGCGGGCCGGCTTCGAGGTCCGCGACGTCCACACCAGCCACTACGGGCGCATGTGCCCTATCGAGACCCCGGAAGGCCCGAACATCGGCCTCATCGGCTCGCTGGCCAGCTACGCCCGGGTCAACGCCTTCGGCTTCATAGAGACGCCCTACCGCAAGGTGGTCGACGGCCGGGTCACCGACGAGATCCTCTACCTCGCCGCCGACGAGGAGGAGGAGCACGTCATCGCCCAGGCCAACGCCTCCCTCGCCGCCGACGGCGGCTTCATCGGCGACCGGGTGCTCGTGCGCCGAGGCCCCCAGGGCGCCGGTGTGCGCATCGGTGCCGCGGGCACTTCCTCCGGCCCCCCCCGCGCGCTCTCCTCCTTTCCGCCTTCCTCTCTCTCCCTCTTTCTCTTCTCCCCCTCTTCCTCTTCCTCCTCCCTTTCTTTCTTTT
>JBPCJV010000285.1:0-5704 GCA_051004925.1 Acidimicrobiales bacterium
GCGTGATCGATGCCTACCTGGGCGCGCCGTTCGAGTGACGACCGCCGCGCCGGAGTCGGCGGCGTTTGCCGCCGCCCCGGGCCCGCCGCTGCTCGAGGTGCGCGACCTGCGGGTGGCTTCCGGCCGCATCCACGCGGTGCGGGGCGTGTCCTTCACCGTCGCCCGCGGGGAGGTCGTGGCCCTCATCGGGAGCAACGGCGCGGGGAAGACGACGACCCTGCGGACCATCTCCGGTCTGCTGCACCCGACCAGCGGCGAGATCTCCTTCGACGGCGAGCGGGTCGACAGGGTACCCGCGCACCGTCTTGTGGCCCGGGGCATCGCCCAGGCGCCCGAAGGCCGGCGCCTGTTCCCCCGCATGACCGTGAAGGAGAACCTCGACCTCGGTGCGTACCTCCGCACCGACGGCGACGTGGGCGCCGACCTCGAGCGAGTCACCGACCTCTTCCCCATCCTCGCCGAGCGACGGACCCAGACCGCCGGCACCCTCTCGGGCGGCGAGCAGCAGATGCTGGCCATCGGCCGGGCCCTCATGAGCCGGCCCCGGCTGCTCATGCTCGACGAGCCGTCGATGGGGCTGTCGCCCATCATGATGAGCGTCATCTTCGACACGCTGGCCGAGCTCAAGATGCGGGGCACCACCCTCCTGCTCGTCGAGCAGAACGCCCAGGCCGCCCTCAAGCTCGCCGACCGGGGCCACGTGCTGGAGACGGGCCGGATCGTCCTGTCGGGCACCGCCGTCGAGCTCATGCAGAACGACGACGTGCGCAAGGCCTACCTGGGCGAGGAGTAGCGGGATCCCGATGGTGTTCACCGGCTGGCCGCCCGAGGCCTTCGCCTTCTACCGAGGCCTCGAGGCCGACAACACCCGCACATGGTGGCTGGCCCACAAGGCCACCTTCGACGCCGCCGTCCGCGGGCCCTCCGCGGCCGCCCTGGACATGATCGTCGATGCGTTGCGCGGAGTCGGGCCGCGGCGCGACTGGCTGGATGAGTACGTGGGCCCGTCTACCCTGAGGCCCGATGGGTGACCTGCAACGGCTCCGGTACCGGCTGGAGGAACTGGGCCGGGTCACGGTCGCGTTCAGCGGCGGCGCCGACTCGGCCTTCCTGGCGTGGGTCGCCAACGACACCCTCGGCCCCGTCGGGGCCCACGCGGTGACGGCGGTGTCTGCGTCCCTCGCCGGCTCCGAGCGGGCCGATTGCGCGGCCCTGGCCGGGGAGTGGGGACTGCGGTGGACGGCGGTGGAGACCGACGAGCTCGACCGGCCCGAGTACGTCGCCAACGGCGGGGACCGGTGCTTCCACTGTAAGTCGGCTCTGCTCGACGCCCTCGGGCCCCTGGCGGAGGCCGAAGGTGCCACCGTGGTGCTGGGTACCAACCTCGACGACCTGGGCGACCATCGCCCCGGCCAGCAGGCCGCGGCCGGACGCGGGGCGGCGTTCCCCCTGGTCGACGCCGGGTTCACCAAGGACGACGTGCGGCAGACGTCGCAGGCGCTGGGCCTGCGGACCTGGAACAAGCCGGCGGCCGCCTGCCTGGCGTCGCGCCTGCCCTACGGCACGCCGGTGACCGTCACCACCCTCGACCGGGTGGGACGGGCGGAGGCCGCCCTGCGGGCTCTCGGGTTCGCCCAGGTACGGGTGCGCCACTACGGCGACCTGGCGCGGGTGGAGGTGGACACCGGTGAGCTGGCCGCTGTGGTGGAGCGGCGGGAGGCGGTCGTGGAGTGCCTGCGGCGGACCGGGTACCGGTACGTGACCCTCGATCTCGAGGGATTCCGGTCGGGCAACCTGAACCAGGCCCTCCCACAAGGTGTCGGCATGCCGGGAACCGCGGGTTCGGATGGCTAGGCGGGCGAGCCACTGGACGGGAGCCCCGCGGATGGCCATGCTTCGGGTCTGATGGCCACCGTCCGCGTCAAGCTGACCTTTCCGGAACAACTCATCAAGCAACCCCTGCTCGGTCGCCTCGACCGCCAGTTCGACGTGCTGCCGAACATCCGCCGGGCCAACATCGAGGAGAAGGTGGGCTGGATCGTGTGCGAGCTGGCCGGCGAACCGACCTCCGTCGAGGAGGCCATCGCCTGGCTCATCGAGAAGGGCGTGCAGGTCGACCGCCTCGGCGACGTGGTGGAGAGTTAGTCACCAACCCTCGGTGCCCGGGCCGCCCTTGAAGGGGCCGACGACGTCGCCGGTGATCCAGCCGCCGTAGAAGCCGCCCGGCTGGGCCTCTACGTACTCGCCGTCGACCAGGCACACCTCCATCAGACCCGGGTAGAACGACACGTAGCCGGCCATGGCCTCGTACCCCGGGGAGGGCCGTTCGTAGGTCCACGCCCCGTCGGCCACCGTCTGGCCCTTCATCGACACGCTGAAGTACGACGCCACGCCCTTGAACTCGCAGAACGACGTCCGGCCCGTGGGGGCCAGCACCCCGGGGACGATGCTGTCGGGTGGCAGGTAGTACCCGGGCGGATGACTCGTCTCCAGGACGCGCAACGGTTCCAGCGTGAGGGCGATCGTCTCATTGAGGATCACCTCCACCTGGCGGCGGACGGCCTCGAGTCGTGGTGGCCGGGGGTAGTCCCACACCGACTCCTGGCCCGGTCCCGGCGGAATCGGATCGGGTCTCATCGTAGGCCCTTCTCCCTGAGGGTGAGCCAGCCCATTGATGGCAGCATGGCGGTGTGCACGAGCAGGATCGGATGCAGGAGCATGCTACGGCGCTGGCCGACGCCATCGACGCCGCCCTGCCCGGGTGGGTCCGCCGATCGGTGGCCTCGCGTGTCGCCGCCGGCCCCGAGCCGGAGGGCCCGAGCGGCCCTCGGAGCGGGAGACAGCGTCAACCGGTCGACCGGGTGGAGGCGGCCGCGGCCGAGGCCGGCGAGCGGGCACGCGCCGAGATCGGTGCCCGCATCCGCGCCCTGCTCCACGCCGACATCGACGACCAGCGCACCACACCCCTCGCCCTGCTGCGCAGCGCGGTCAGCTTCCCCACCGCCGTGCTCGCCGCCGCCGGGGTCCCGCCGGTGCCGCGCGACCGGGCCCAGCGCGACCTGTTCCCCGACGACGTCTACGACCTCAACCCGGCCACGTTCGCCGACGTCGACCCCGCGCTGGCCGGGCCGGGCATGGCCTGGGGTGCGGCCAAGGCGTGGACCCACCTCCAGCGCCACCAGCCGGAGCCCTCCAAGTGAGCCGGGTCGTGGCCTATGTGCCGGACCTCATGGACCGCTCCCGACTGTCGGCCGCGGCGGACGAGGTCACCTTCGTGACCCAACCGGAGGGCCTGGCCGCGGCGGCGGGCGAGGCCGACGTGGTGGTGGTCGACCTCACCCGTCCGGGGGTGCTCGAGGTCGTCCCCACACTGACCGGCCGGGTGATCGGCTTCGCCAACCACACCGAACGCGACCTCATGGCCTCGGCCCTGGCTGCGGGCTGCACAACCGTGCTCGCCCGGTCGGCCTTCTTCTCGCGGGTGGGCGAGCTGCTCGCGCCCGGGGCGTCAGACGAGGCCTGAGGCTCAGGGCCGATCGTCGGGAGGGCGCTGCCACCCCGCGTCGCTGATGGGGCGCGGCTCGTAGAACAGGCAGTCGTCCGGGCAGGCGAACGGCATGGACTCGGCCACGTCGAGACGGCAGCGGTCGACACGGTCGCCCGTGGGCAGGCTGCGGCTGCTGTAGTGGCGGCAGTCGACCCGAACGGACATCGAAACCATTGTCGCAGCCTCCCCAACGTGTCGCGCCGACCGACGATTCTGGTCGTCGGGCGCGACAGGTTCGGGGGGCCCGACTACCGTCGGGAGGGCGATGAGCGAACGCGACACCAGTCCTTCGCGCACCGACGACCTCCTGCGCTGGAGCGAGTCGCTGGCCGGGATCGCCCGCACCGGTCTGGGCTTCACCGACAACCTCTACGAGCGAGAACGCTTCGAGGAGGTCCTGCGGGTCGCCGCCGACATGCGGGTGGCCGCCGGACTGGATCCCGAGCCCGAGGCGCTGGTACAGGAGTGGCTGGGACGGGTGGGCGAAGGGGTGGCCGGCTACGTCACGCCCAAAGTGGCCGTGGGGGCGGTCGTCGGCAACGACCGCCACGAGATCCTGCTCGTGCAGCGCTCTGACGCGGGCGCCTGGCTCTACCCCACCGGCTGGGCCGACGTGGGGTACTCGGCCTCGGAGGTGGCCGTGAAGGAGGTGCTGGAGGAGACGGGAATGGAGGTGGAGCCGCTCCGCCTGATCGCCGTGCTCGACGGGCTCCGTCTCGGCTTCACCCGGATCCCGCTGTACTCCCTCGTCTTCCACTGCCGGCTCGTCGGCGGGTACCTCGTCGGCCACCCCCTCGAGTGCCGTGACGTGGGGTGGTTCGCCGAGGACGCCCTCCCCGCCCCGCTGGCCGGCGCCGGGCGATGGCTACCACAGGCGTTTTGCGCCATTCGGGACGAGCCCCTCGACGTGGTCTTCGACACGCCGCGCCGGCCGCCCTGGCGCGACCCCGGCGTGTAGGGACCGAGCCTGTAACGGCTGCGGCCGGGCCGACGACTAGTTTCACCAGGGCAAAGGTGCTGTCGACAGGGAGGTTCCGTGCGCCTGGCCAAGCGGAGAAGGGTGCGCCCGAGTGATCCCATGGCGGTGGTCACGCGCTTCCTCGAGGCCGCCAACCAGCACGACGCCGACACCCTGTACGCCACCGTCCACCCCGAGTTCGAGAGCTTCCAGCCCCTCCACCCGGCACGCAACTTCCGGGGGCCCGGCCAGCTCATCAGCAACTGGAAGGCCATCTTCGAAGCCGAGCCCGGCTTCCGTCTCACCATGCTGCGCGCCTCCACGACCGGCAACACCGTGTGGGTCGAGGTTCACGGTGCCGGCGACACCGCCGAGGCGGCCGGGATCTTCATCGTCGGCGTGGAGAACAGCCGGATCCGTTGGGTCCGTGTCTACAGCGACCTGGTCGAGCCCGCACCCGAGAGGCCGTTAGAGGACAGTCCCCCCGCCGCGGCGGTGGCCGCGCCCGAGACCGTCGAGACCCGCGAGCCCGCGGCTACGGGGTCGGTGACCTCCGAGGCCGCCGAACCCGTGACCGCCGAGCCCCTGACCCCCGAGCCCGCGGCGTCCGAACCCGACACCGCGACGCCCGAGCCCGAGCCCGCGGTTCCCGAGCCCGAGCCTGTGGTTCCCGACCCCGTCCCTACGCCTGACTCCGCCGCTCCCGATCTTCGGGTCGTACCCGACGATGTATCCCCATCCGAGACCCAGTCCGCACCCCGGAACGAGGGGCTGTGGGCCGCAGCCGACACCGACCTCGGGTCCCCGACGCCCGCCGCGTCTTCGGGCGACGCCTCGCCGTGGCTGGTCGAAGCCGGTGGCGGGTCCCCGGACGGGCCCCACGACGAGTCGCCGGCCCCTCCCGAGCCGGGCCTGCGCCTGGTCGCCCCGGCCCCCCTGCCCGATCCCGGCACCGGTCTCGGCTCAACCGTCGACGAGACCACCGTGGAAACCCTCGTGGGCCCGGCCACGCCGCCCACAGGGCCGCTCGGGCCCCGGCCGACCACCGACCCGGAACCAGCGGCCGCGGATGGCGACGGCGCGGTCACCGACGACGCCGAGTCGCAGCCGGCCAAAGAGCCGGCGCCCGTCAATCCCCCCCCCGGCGGCGTGGAAGCCTCCAGCCACAACCGCGGAGAAACAGACCCCCCGCCACCCAA
>JBPCJV010000286.1:0-5641 GCA_051004925.1 Acidimicrobiales bacterium
CGTGGGCGCCCACCCCCCCGACCTCGCCGCCCCCAGAGCCGCCACCCGCCAAAAACGGCCACAGGTTCGGGGTGGGTCAGGGGCTGGGCTCGGCCGTGAGGGAGGCGACCCGTTCGGGGAGGCGCCAGGCCCGCAGGCGCTTGGCCATGGAGTCGAGGGCGGGGGTGGGCCCGGACCAGCGGAGCGCCTCAACGTCGTCGAGCACCGCAGCGTCGGCCCGGAGGGTGGCCAGGTCGCGGAACAACAGGACGTCCTCCAGCTGCTCCACGAGGGTGGCGGCCAGGCGCACCCGGCCCCGGACGGCGACGTCCCAGCGCGTGGCATCGACCGGGATGTCCTCGAGGTGGGGGTAGCGGCCGAGCACGGCGCTGGCCGCGGTCTTGCCCCACCCCGGCAGCCCCGGGAACCCGTCGGCCGAGTCGCCCACCAGGGCCAGCCAGTCGGGGATCGACTCGGGGTGGATGCCGTAGCGGGCCACCACGCCGTCCTCGTCGGTGACCGTGTTCTTGCGGCGGTCGAGCTGCACGACCCGGGTGCCCACGACCGACTGGGACAGGTCCTTGTCGGGCGTCATGATCACCACCTGTTCGACCGCGGGGTCGGCCGCGGCCACCTTGGCCGCGGCGGCGAGGGCGTCGTCGGCCTCGAGCTCGACCATCGGGAAGACCACCACGCCGAGGGCGGCCAGGGCCTCCTCCACGAGCGGGAACTGGGCCAGCAGCTCCTCGGGCATCCCCGCGCTCGACTTGTAGCCGGGCCAGAGGCGGTTGCGGAACGACTCGACCAGGTGGTCGGTGGCCACCCCGAGATGCGTGACTCCCTGTTCGAGCAGGTTGACCACGCTCCAGAGCACCCCCCGGGTGGCGGCCACGTCCTCCTTGCCGTCGGTGTGGTCGGCGGGGGGCGCGCCGAAGTGTTGCCGGAACAACTCGTAGGTGCCGTCGAGCAGGTGGACCTTCATCGGTTCCCAGCCTGTCAGGGGACGGACGACGGCGGGGGCGGTTGCAACCGCGGCACGTCGGGGGCCTGGCAGGCCAGCGCCATCGGGTCCCCGCCCGCGAGGGCCGCCATCCGGGCCGCGGCCTCGTTGAGCCGCGGCACGCTGAGCCGCCCCTGCTGCACGGCGGCGACCAGGGCGTCGCGCATGGGCCGGGCCACGCCCGCGTCGGTGGACAGGACGGCGTCCGCCCCTGCGCCCACCGCCATCACCGCGGCCTCGGCCTCGTCCCAGCGCAGGGTCACCGCGCCCATGCCCACGGAATCGGTGACCGCCACCCCACCGAAGCCCATGGACCGCAGGAGCTGGTAGGCCTTGGGCGACAGGCTGGCGGGCAGGTCGGGGTCGAGGGCGGCGTACTCCACGTGGCTGAGCATCACGACCGGGACGCCGGCGCCGACGAGGTACCGGAACGGCACGAGGTCGGTGGTGGTCATGTCCTGGAGGGGGGCGTCCACCGTGGTGCGGTCGAGGTGGGAGTCGCCGTCGGCTCGCCCGTGTCCGGGAAAGTGCTTGGCCGCCGAGCGCACCCCGGCGTCGGCCAGCCCCGCGGCGAAGGCGTACGCGTTGGACGAGGCGATGAGGGGGTCGGTGGAGAACGACCGGTCACCGATGACCGCCCCCGACGGTCCCCCGTCGAGATCCGCTACCGGCGCCAGGTCGAGGTCGATGCCGGCGCAGGCCGGGGCCGCGCCGGTCTGGCGGGCGAACTCGCGCACGCCGTCGGGCGAGCGCTCGGTGGCCAGGCGCCGGGCCGACGGTGTGGGGCCGCGGACCGCGGCGAACGACGACACCCGGCCCGACTCCTCGTCGGTGGACACCACGATCGGACGGCGGGACCGGGCACGCAGCTCGGCGACGAGGGCGCCGACCTGGCCGGCGTTGTCGACGTTGGTGCGGTGGACGAACACCCCGCCCACGCCGACATCGAGCAGCTCGTCGACCTGCGGGTCGGCCGAGCTGGTCACGCCGGGCAGGCCGGCGATCAGCACCGCACCGGCCCGTTCCTCGAGGGGTGCGGGCACGCACGGGGGAGCGGCGACGGTCTCCGGCGGCGGCAGGGCGGCGCCGGTCGGCGTGGAGGGCGAGGCGCTGCAGGCCGCGGCCAGGACGGCGAGGACAACCGCCCATACGGCGAGGGCCGGCACGCGCACGGCGAGTCGGATGCCCACGGGCGAACGGTAGACGGCCATCCCGGTCCCAATACCCACGGCGACCACCATCGGTACCCTCGGGTGGATGCATCCGTCACCCGGGGACCTGCGCCGACGTGCCTGAGGGCGACACCCTCTACCGCACCGCGGCCACCCTGAAGCGGTGGCTCGGGGGACGGGAGGTCACCGAAGCCACCACCACGGTCCCGGGCCTGGCCGCGGAGAAGCTGGTCGGCCAGCGGGTGGAGACGGTGGAGCCCTGGGGCAAGCATCTGCTCTTCCGCTTCGCCTCGGGCCAGGTGCTGCACTCGCACTTGCGGATGAGCGGGTCGTGGCACGTGTACTCCTGGGGCGACGCGTGGTGGCCCCCGCACCGGCAGGCCCGCCTGGTGCTCACCTGCGGCGACCGGCTGGCGGTGTGCTTCAACGCCCCCGTGATCGAGCTCCTGGCCGCCCGGGCCGAGCAGGTGCACCCGGCGCTGGCCGGGCTCGGCCCCGACGTGCTGGCCGATCCCCTCGACCTGGACGGGATCCGTCGGCAGGCCCGGGCCCGCCCGCCCGAGACCGAGGTGGGCCAGCTGCTCCTCGACCAGCGGGTGGTGGCCGGGATCGGCAACATCTGGCGGTGCGAGGCGCTGTTCGTGGAGGGCCACAACCCGTGGACGCCGCAGTCCTCGCTCACCGACACCCAGCTCGACGCCCTGCTGCTCACGGCGAGCCGCCTCATGCGGGCCAGTGCCGGCCTTCCTCGTCCGCCGTCGCGCCGGGTGTACGGCCGCCAGGGCCGGCCGTGCCGCATCTGCGGGACGCTCGTGGTCACCCGGCGCCAGGGCGAGCAGGCCCGCACCGCGTACTGGTGCCCCACGTGCCAGCCCGCCCTCTCCGGCACCGATGGCCCCCCGAGCCGTTGACCGAAGAAAAGCCGGGGCCTGCGTGACCCGAACGCGGTGCCGGGCCTGCGTGACCCGAACGCGGTGACAGCTCAACCGGGCCCGCCCGCGTCCCGACCCGACCCGCCTGCCCGAGGCGGCCGGCGACGGGTGTTCATCGACCTCTCACCCCTGCGCGAGTCCCGCGACTTCCGCCTGCTGTCCGCCGGCCAGGCGGTGTCGTGGATGGGCGGGCAGGCGACCGTCGTGGCCGTCGCCTACCAGGTGTACGTGATCACCGAATCGTCGCTGGCCGTCGGCCTGGTGGGGCTGGCCAACCTGGGGCCGCTCATCGCCATGTCGCTGTTCGGTGGGGCCATCGCCGACGCCATGGACCGCCGCATGTTGCTGCTCATCACCCAGGTGCTCCTCGCCCTCACGAGCGTGGGTCTGGCGCTCAACGCCTCGTCGGGCGCGCCCATGCTGTGGCCCATCTACCTGCTGAGCGCCCTGGCCGCGGGCCTGTCGGGGGTCGACCTGCCCACCCGCAACGCCATGATGCCGAGCCTGGTCGGTCGCCACGGCATCCCCGCGGCCTCGGCCCTCAACCAGATCATCATGCAGATCGGGCTGATCGCCGGCCCCGCGCTGGCGGGACTGATCATCGCCCGGGTCAGCCTGGCCTCGGCCTACTGGCTCGACGTGGGCACTTTCGTGGTGTCCATCGCCGCCGTGGTGGCCATCCGTCCCCAGCCACCCGAAGGGGGCGGCACCCCGGCCGGCGTGGCGTCCGTGCGCGAGGGCCTGCGCTACCTGCGCGGCCGGCGCCTGCTCGTGAGCACGTTCGTCATCGACATCGACGCCATGGTCTTCGGCATGCCCCGCGCCCTGTTCCCCGCCCTCGGCCTCAGCCTCTACGGAGGCGGGGCGGCCACGGTGGGCCTGCTGTACGCCGCGCCCGGCCTGGGGGCCTTCGTCGGCGCCCTGCTCACCGGTTGGGTGAGCTCGGTGCGGCGCCAGGGCCGGGCCGTTCTCTGGTCGGTGCTGGCGTGGGGCGCGGCCATCGCCACCTTCGGGCTGGTGCCCTGGCTGCCCGTCGGCCTGTTCCTCCTGTCGGTGGCCGGGGCGGCCGACGTGGTCTCGGCCGTGTTCCGCAACACCATCCTCCAGGTGAACGTGCCCGACGCCCTGCGGGGCCGCCTGTCGGCCGTGCACATCGCCGTGGTCACCGGTGGCCCGTCGCTGGGCGACGCCGAGGCGGGGGCAGTCGCGGCGCTGACCTCCGCCCCCGTCTCGGTGGTGTCGGGCGGGGTGATCTGCATGCTGGGCGTCGCCGTCCTGCACCGCCTGGTGCCCGAACTGGCCGCCTACGACGCGGCCGAGGCCGAGTCCTCGGCACCGCCGCGCTGACCCCGGTCGCAGCCGTGGGGCCCCCAGCCCGGCGCCCGTATACTTCGCCGGAGGCCCGGACGGGCTTGCCAACCGGTCGTAGGGGAAGGGGTGTGACGCGTGGCTGACGGAGCGAAGGTTCGCACGGTTGCCGATCTCATGACCACCGAGGTCCTCACTGCCGCGCCCACCGACACGGTGGCCGCGGCGTGCGGGCGCATGATCGAGCGCGGCGTGGGCTCGACTGTGGTCGTCGAGGGCGAGCGGGCCATCGGCATCCTCACCGAGCGCGACCTGGTGCGGGTGTCGGCGGAGTGCGTCGACCTGGGCACCGCGCTGGTGTCCGACTGGATGACGGCCGACCCCGATTCGGTCGAGTCGACCCTGCCCGTCAACGACGCCTTCATCGCCCTCCGCCAGCACGGGTACCGGCACTTCCCCGTGGTCGACGACGGCCGCCTGGTCGGCATCGTGTCGCTGCGCGACGTGCTCAAGCTGGCGCCCATCCTCCAGGTGGAGGACCCGGGCATCCCCGAGTCGAAGCGAGGGCTCGAGGGCGTGGTCGTGGCCGAGACCGCGGTGGGTGACGTCCGCGGCCAGGAGGGCTTCTACCACTACCGCCAGTACAACGCCGTCGAGCTGGCGGAGAAGCGTTCCATGGAGGACGTGTGGCACCTGCTCTACGAGGGCCACCTGCCCGACCGGGCCGAGCGGGAGCGCTTCGCCGAGGAGATCCGCTCCCTGCGCCAGATCCCCCCGGCGGTCAAGGAGCTGCTACCGGCCATCGCCAACGCCGGCGACACCTTCGTCCCCCTCGACGCCCTGCGCAGCGCCTACTCGATGCTGGCCACCAGCCACGGCTTCAAGTCGTGGATGGACATCGACATGGCCGCCCTGCGGGCCGACGCCATGCGCACCAGCGCGGTGATGCCGACGCTGATCATGGCCCTGTACCGGCTGAGCCAGGGCCAGGAGCCCATCGACCCCCACCCCGACCTTCCGTACGCGGCCAACTACCTCTACATGCTCACCGGCGAGGTTCCCGAGCCCGGCCACGCCCGGGCTATCGAGCAGTACCTCATCTCCACCACCGACCACGGGTTCAACTCCTCCACGTTCACCGCCCGGGTCATCACCTCCACCGGCGCCGACCTCGGCGCTGCGGTCGTGGGGGGGGGGGGGGACCGCGCCTGCCACCCGCACACCGAAGGGCGACGGCCGGCCCGGGACCG
>JBPCJV010000287.1:0-4461 GCA_051004925.1 Acidimicrobiales bacterium
ACCGCCTCCCGACCCGTCCCGTGCCGCGGCTCCACCCGCGGATCCACCCACGCCTCCATCCGCACCCGGCGATTCCCCGCCCCCTGCCACCGCCCGGGCGGTGACCACCGCCAGCCCCACAGACACGGCGACCACGGGCTCGGACACCGCCGGCCCGGACACCGCCGACACGGCCTTCCCGTCGCGCGACGCCCTCACCATGGCGTGGGGCGACCACGTGCTCGGCTCCCTCAGCAGGAGAGCCTCGGTGCGGTTCCAGGGGGGGCGGTTCGTCTCCGCCGAAGGGGGTGTGGCCGAGTTCGCCCTTCCCAACGCCGTGCACCGTGACCGCTGCGAGGAGGTCCGGGCCGAAGCCGAAGCCGCCCTGTCGGCCCACTTCGGCCGGCCCGTGCCGGTGCGCCTGACTGTCGATGGCACTCCGCCTCCGACCACCGGCGCGGAGGCCGTTCCTCCGCCCGACCACGACGTCGACGTCGACGACCTTCGGGATGCCCCCGCCGGCGGGCTAGCCTCGCCGCTAGACCACGTCATGCAGGCGTTCGAAGGCGCCCAGGTGGTGGAGGAGTAGCCCGTGGCCATGCCAGGTGGGCCCCAGGGGCCCGAGATGCCCGATATGAACGAGTTGTTGCAGCAGGCCCAGAAGATGCAGGAGCAGCTCATGTCCGCCCGCGACGCCGCGTCCGAGCGCGAAGTCGAGGGCCAGGCCGGGGGCGGCGTTGTCAAGATGAAGATCACGGGCGGGATGGAGTTCCGCAGCGTGTCCATCGACCCCGCAGCCGGCGACCCCGACGACGTGGCGATGCTCGAGGACCTCGTCCTCGCCGCCATCCACGACGCCATGGCCAAGGCCGCCAAGGTCAACGAGGAGGCCATGGGGGCCTTCGACCTGGGTGGTCTCGGCGGCGGCGTGCTGGGCTGACGCCCCGGAGCCCGGCACCTGTACGCCACCCCTGTCCAGACCCTCATCGACGAGCTCGGGCGCCTGCCCGGCGTGGGCCCGAAGTCGGCGCAGCGCATCGCCTTCCACCTGCTGAAGCTTCCGATGGACGACGCCCTCCGCCTGGCCCGCAGCATCACCGAGGCCAAGGAGCGGGTGTCGTTCTGCCAGCGGTGCTTCAACGTGTGCGAGGGCGAGGAGTGCGGGATCTGCCTCGACACCCGACGCGACGCCACCCTGGTGTGCGTGGTCGAGGAGCCGCGTGACGTGGTGGCCGTGGAGAAGACCCAGGAGTTCAAGGGCCGCTACCACGTGCTCCAGGGCGCCATCAGCCCCCTCGAGGGCATCGGGCCCGACCAGCTGCGGGTGAAGGAGCTGCTGGCCCGCATCCGCATCGAGGAGATCGCCGAGGTCATCCTCTGCACCAACCCCAACATCGAGGGTGAGGCCACGGCCATGTACCTGGCCCGGTTGCTCAAGCCTCTCGGGGTCCGCACCACCCGGATCGCCAGCGGCCTCCCCGTCGGCGGCGACCTGGAGTACGCCGACGAGCTGACCCTCGGCCGGGCCCTCGAAGGCCGCCGCGACCTCGAAGGTTGAGAAACGCAGGCGGCGTTCCCCCCCGGTTCTGGTCAGGGTTCGGGGGGCCAGAGCCCTCTCAAACCTGACCGGAACGAAAGGGGGGCTACCCCCACCGGCGTAGGGCGGGCTGCTCCTCCAGGGGGACGACGGGAACGCACCCGGGGCCTACCGTGCCCGTATGGCATCGAGGGCCCGGACGCCTGTCTGGCTGAGCGCGCTCGGCATCGCCGCGTTCCAGGTGGTCGGCACCTTCGGGGCGTCGACCAACCAACCCGACCGCCGCTCGATCGACGCCGTCGCCCTGGTGCTGGTCCTCCTCGGGCCGGCCGCCCTGGCCGTGCGCGACCGGTGGCCGCGTGCTGTCGTGGTCGTGTCCGTGGGCGCCGCAGTCGTCTACGTGGGCCTCGGCTACCCGTACGGGCCCATCTTCGTGAGTGTCGTCGTCGCCCTCTTCTGCGCCGTTCAGGCCGGGCATCGACGGGCCACGTGGTCGCTGGCGGCGGCCGGCTATGTCGCCTTCGTGGTGGCTTCCATGCTCGACCACAGAGCCGACGGAGAAACCGGCCTTGTGCACCTGTCGCTGGTGGCGGGCTGGCTGCTCGTGGTGCTGGCCGTGTCGGGGGTGTTGAGGGTCCGTCGCGACCGGGCGGCCGAGCTGGAACGGTTCGCCCACGAGGAGCAGCAGCGCCGGGTGGGCGAGCAGCGCCTGCGCCTGGCCCAGGACCTCCACGACGTGCTGGCCCACAACATCTCCCTCATCAACGTGCAGGCGAGCGTGGCCCTCCACCTTCTCGACGAGCGGCCCGACGAGGCCCGGCCCGCCCTCACCACCATCAAGGAGGCGAGCAGGGAGGCTCTGGGTGAGCTGCGCACCGCCCTCGACCTCCTCCGCGGTGGCGGCGAGGTGCCGCTCGCCCCGACGCCGGGCCTGGCCGACCTCGACGCCCTCGTCGCCGGGGTGCGCGCCGGCGGCCTCGACGTCCGGGTCGAGCATTTCGACCCACCCGCACCCCTGCCGCCCGCCGTCGAGCTGGTCGCCTACCGGATCGTGCAGGAGGCCCTCACCAATGTGACCCGCCACGCCCAGGCGTCCACGGTCACCGTCCGCATCGGGTACGGAGACGGCGTGCGCTTGGAGTTCACCGACGACGGCGTCGGAGGCCCAGGCGTGCCCGGCAACGGCATTGTCGGGATGCGGGAGCGGGCCGCGGCGCTGGGCGGGACCGTGGAGGCGGGCCCCCGCCCGGGCGGGGGCTTCCGTGTCGCCGCCTGCCTGCCGGTGGGACCATGATCTCGGTGGTCATCGCCGACGACCAGGCCCTGGTGCGGGCCGGGTTCCGGTCGCTGCTCGACGCCCAGGACGACATCACCGTTGCCGGGGAGGCGGCCGACGGTGAGGCGGCCGTGGCCCTGGCCATCGAGCTGCGGCCCGACGTGGTGCTCATGGACATCCGCATGCCCGGCGTCGACGGCCTCGAGGCCACCCGGCGTATCGCCGGTGACGAACGGCTGGCCGGCGTCAAGGTCGTGATCCTCACCACCTTCGACCTCGACGAGTACGTGTTCGAGGCCATACGCATCGGCGCCAACGGGTTCCTGGTTAAGGACACCGAGCCGGCCGAGCTGCTGCGGGCGGTGCGGGCCGTGGTGGCCGGTGACGCCCTGCTGTCGCCCGGCGTGACCCGTCGTCTGATCGCCGAATTCGCCAGCCGGGCCAAGGACCCCGTCCGTCTACCCGACCTGGCCCGCCTCACCGACCGCGAACGCGAGGTGGTGGCCCTGGTGGCCGAGGGCCTGACCAACGAGGAGATCGCCCAGCGCCTGATCATGAGCGCGGCCACGGCCAAGACCCACGTGAGCCGGGCCATGATCAAGCTCCAGGCCCGGGATCGGGCCCAGGTCGTGGTCTTCGCCTTCGAGACAGGCCTGGTGCGGCCCGGCTGGGCGCGGTAACCAGCCGGCTACGCCCGGGGAGGTAGGCGACCAGCCTCCCCACGGCCGACGACAGGGGCGGGCGACATCGCGACGATGGGCCCATGACATCCACAGCCATATCTCCGACGGCATTGTCCGTCACCGGACTGACCAAGATCTACGGGCCCCGCACCGTGGTCGACCACCTCGACATCGAGGTGCCGACCGGGGTGGTGGCCGGGTTCGTCGGACCCAACGGCGCGGGCAAGACCACGACCATGGCCATGCTGCTCGGGCTGGTCCGGCCCACGGCCGGCACCGGCACCGTGCTCGGCGCGCCGATCGACCGTCCCGCCGACTACCTGCCCAGGGTGGGCGCCCTCATCGAGAGCCCGGCGTTCTACCCGGCGCTGTCGGGCGTCGAGAACCTGCGGGTCTTCGCCACTGTCGGCGGCCGGCCCACCGAGGGCATCCCCGCGCTGCTGGAGACGGTCGGGCTGGCGGGCCGGGGGGGGTGACCGGTACCGCAGCTACTCGCTGGGCATGAAGCAGCGCCTGGGCATTGCCGCCGCCCTGCTCGCCGACCCCGACCTGCTGATCCTCGATGAGCCCGCCAACGGCCTCGACCCGCAGGGGGTGCGGGAGATGCGGTCGCTCATCGGCGAGCTGGCCGAATCCGGCCGCACGGTGCTGGTGTCATCGCACGACCTCAGTGAGATCGAGCAGGTCTGCGACTGGCTGGTGCTGATCGACACGGGCCGGTCGCTCTACCAGGGGCCGACGCGCGAGCTGCTCGACGGTGTCGCCGCCGGCCTGGCCGTCGTGCCCCAGCGGGCCGGCGACCACCCCTTGCTGCGGGAGCTGCTCGTCGCCCGCGGCCACGAGGTGGAGGTGCAGGACAAGCGCCTGGTGGTGGGCCTCGACGGGGCCACCGCGGCCGAGGTGGCCGCCTCGGTCAACACCGCGGCGTTCGACGCCGGGATGGTGCTGGTGGAGCTGAGCCCGCTACGGACGACGCTCGAAGACCG
>JBPCJV010000288.1:0-15818 GCA_051004925.1 Acidimicrobiales bacterium
AGGCCATGGGGGGCGGCCGCATCGTGGTGCGGCCGCCCGCCGACGACGCCGGTGGGCCCGTGCTCGCCGGTAATACCTGCCTCTACGGGGCCACGGCCGGCGCGCTGTACTGCGCTGGCTCCGCGGGCGAGCGGTTCGCGGTGCGCAACTCCGGGGCAACCGCCATCGTCGAGGGAGTCGGCGACCACGCCTGCGAGTACATGACCGGCGGGACGATCGCCGTGCTCGGACCGGTCGGGTACAACCTCGGCGCCGGGATGACCGGCGGCCGGGCGTTCCTCTGGGACCCCGACGGCCTTCTGGCCACCCGGCTCAACCCCGCGCTCGTGGAGGCTGCCCGTCCCGACGCCGAGCTGCTCGAGGAGCTGCGCTGGATGGTCGAGCGCCATCACGAGCTGACCGGCTCACCCCGCGCTGCCGCCCTGCTCGACGACTGGGCCGGCACCGAGGCCGACGTCTGGCTCGTCGCCCCCATCGACCTGGTCCGCCGCATGGAGGCCCAGCGGGCCAGCCGCGTGGAAGCCACCGCCTGACAACACGCAGATCCTCTACCGTTCTGGTCAAGTTTCGCCGGGCCAGGACCCACCGAAACGTGACCAGAACGACAACCTGGGGAAGGCACCGGCCGGCAGCAAGGACAGGCCGGTCGACAAGGCCGAGATCCTCCAGGACGACTCGAGGTGGACCCGGCCGGGCTTGGCCAGTCCCGCGGCGTGCAGCTCCCGCAGGGTCGGCCCCTTGTTCTTGCAGCAGGCGAGGAGGAAGCCGTCGACCACGACGGCGGGGACGGTCCGGATACCGAAGGCGTCGGCCTTGTCGCTCGCGGCCTCGTCGGTCATGTCGTGCACGACGATCTCGTGGCGGGAGTCGATCTGCTCGCGCAACTGCTCGATGGTGCGCTGGCAGGTCTTGCAGCCGGCGCTGAAGATCTCGACCCTGCGCGTGGCGATGCCGGTGCTGTCGTCGGCCATCTCGGCCCTCCTGATTGTCGGCGTGTGTCCTGAGAGCGACCGTATACCTTCCACTCAAGGAGAAGGTCAAGCAGTTATCGTCATTCCAGTGGAATAGAATGTCGGGATGCGAATCGGTCAACTCGCCGAGAGCCTCGGGGTGACCACGAAGACCATCCGCTTCTACGAGTCGATCGGCCTCCTCCCCGACCCTCCCCGGACCCCCTCCGGGTACCGCTCCTACGAGGAGACTGACACCGAGCGACTCGTGTTCATCAAGACCGCCCAGCGTCTGGGTCTACGCCTCGACGAGATCAAGGAGATCATCGCCTTCCGCGATCGGTGTGAGCAGCCGTGCGGCTACGTGGCGGGGGTGCTCGAGCGGCAGGTGACCGACCTCGACGCGCGGATCCGGGAGATGCGGGCGCTGCGTGACGAGCTGAAACGCCTCCAGGCCAGCGCGGCGAGAGGGACGACGGCCGGGGAGAGCACGTACTGCGGCGTCATCGAGCACGCCCAGGTCGCCCCCTGAGCGTCTCTATCTCCGGGAGGACTTGACCGATCCGGTGAGCTGTCCGCTTCGGGCCGACACGGTGCAGAGCAGGCGGCGGTTGCCGTCCTCCCAGTTCTCCTTGGTGGGCACGAAGAACGTGACCCCGAGCTGCGACTGGTCGAAGGGCACCCCGACATACGACTCGAACTGCGGCGGGCAGGCGACCGCGGCCTCCCGCTCGAGGATGGGCTGGCCCGGGTAGTCGGCTTCGCGCGGAGCGGGGTCGTCGATGAGGGCGAACACCTCGAGGTCGTGGGGCTTGGCGCAGTCGACGCGGTCGGCCCGCACCAGGGTGGAGCCGGGCTTCTTCAGGCAGTCGCCCGGCACGAGCTGGGTGTACTTGACCCCTTTGGGCGACCGGCCGGCCCAGGCCTCGCTGCCGGCGGTGGCGACGCCGACGACCAGGGCGAGGGTGGCGAGCACCAAGGCGGCCGTCGCTCGGGGGCGGTTGTCGAGCCGGGCCCGGGCGGCCACGACCACGGCGGCGGCGGCCACCAGGATGACCACGGCGAGGATGAGCGAGAACACCGGGAGCCACGAGATGGCGAGGGCGACAACGGCCAGCACCAGCGCACCCGTGGCCGGTGACCCGTCTGCGCCCGAAGACGGCGGGGTGGGGGCCGGCAGCTGCTCCGGGGGCGGCGGAGGCGGGGTGCCCAAAGTGTCCGGCGCGGCCTCGTCGGTGCCCGGAGGCGGAATGTCGGGGGCGACGGCGACGTCTTCGAGGGTCGTCAGGCTCTCGGCGCTGACCCCGAACGACGCGGGGGCCTTCGACGCTTTCGACTTGCGAGGCGCCTTGGCCGGCACCGCCTTCTTGGCGGGCACGGCCTTCTTGGCGGGCACCGCCTTCCTGGCGGGCACAGCCTTCTTGGCCGGCACAACCTTCCTGGCCGGCACCGCCTTCTTGGCCGGCACCGCCTTCTTGGCGGCGGCCCGGGCGCGAGTCGACGATGCCGGTGACGGCGTCGACTTCCTCGGTTTGCGCGGGGTGGTGGCCCTGCTCTCCTGGTCCGCCACGTCCCCATCATGGTTCACCCACCAGGGGGTGGCCAACCAGAGGCGGGCCCGGTCCGGCGCCGGGGTGACTGCGCCTGCGGCGTAGGCTGAATGCCTCCCGCGCGACCGAAGGAGCATCCGATTCCGGCCCCCGATCCCGACGCCACGACCACGACCTCGCTGTACAGCCGGCTTGCCGGTCGGGTCGCCATCGGGCGCCGGCGGCTGGGTCGGTCGCTCACCCTGGCCGAAAAGGTGCTGTTCAACCACCTCGTCGACCCCGAGGGCCAGGCCCTGGACCGGGGCCACTCCTACGCCGAGTTCGTGCCCGACCGTGTGGCCATGCAGGACGCCACCGCCCAGATGGCGCTGCTCCAGTTCATGACCGCCGACCTGCCGCACGTCCAGGTACCGACCACCATCCACTGCGACCACCTGATCCTGGCCCGCCAGGGCGCGAAGGCCGACCTGGTCGCGGCCAACGACGTGAACGCCGAGGTCTACGACTTCCTGCGCACGGCGTCGGCCCGCTACGGCGTGGGTTTCTGGGAACCGGGGTCGGGCATCATCCACCAGGTCGTCCTGGAGCACTACGCCTTCCCGGGCGGGATGCTGATCGGCACCGACAGCCACACTCCCAACGCCGGCGGACTGGCCATGGTGGCCATCGGCGTGGGCGGGGCCGAGGCCGTCGACGTCCTCACCGGCGGGCCCTTCGGCCTGCGCTGGCCCCGCCTCATCGGCGTCCACCTGGAAGGCAGGTTGTCGGGCTGGGCGTCACCCAAGGACGTCATCCTCAAAGTGGCCCAGCTCCTCACGGTGAGGGGCGGCACCGGCGCCATCGTCGAGTACTTCGGGCCGGGCACCGAGACCATCAGCGCCACGGGCAAAGCCACCATCTGCAACATAGGTGCGGAGCTCGGGGCGACCACGTCGCTGTTCCCGTTCGACGACCGCATGGCCACGTACCTCAAGGCCACCGGCCGCGAGGGGGTGGCCGACGCCGCCGCGGCGGTGGCCGCCGACCTGCGGGCCGACGACGAGGTCGACGAGGACCCGTCGTCCTACTTCGACCAGATCATCCACGTCGACCTCAGCTCCCTGGAGCCCTACGTGGTGGGCCCCCACACCCCCGACCTGGGACGGCCCGTCTCCGCGCTGGCCGAGGAGGCCAGGGCCAACGGGTGGCCGTTGCACCTGTCGCAGGCCTGTGTGGGGTCGTGCACCAACTCGTCGTACGAGGACATCGGACGCGCCGCCAGCGTCGCCCGCCAGGCCGCGGCCGGTGGTCTGCGGGCCCGGACGCCGTTGCTGGTGACCCCCGGCTCGGAGCAGGTGCGGGCCACCGTCGAGCGCGACGGCCTGCTGGCCGACCTCGAGGCGATCGGTGCCACCGTGCTGGCCAACGCCTGCGGCCCATGCATCGGCCAGTGGTCGCGCTCCGACGTCGACGACGGCCAGCCCAACTCGATCATCACCTCGTTCAACCGCAACTTCCCGAAGCGCAACGACGGCAACGCCCAGACCCTGGCCTTCATCGGGTCGCCGGAGACCACCGTCGCCTTCGCCCTGGCCGGTACCCTCGACTTCAACCCGATGGTCGACGCCATCGACGGCGTCCACCTGGCCGAGCCCGGGGGCGACGAGCTGCCCGACCGGGGCTTCGCCGACGCCGGCGACGGGTACCTCGCTCCCCCACCCGGCGGCCAGGCCGACGTGGTGATCCGTGCGGACAGCTCCCGGCTCCAGCGTCTCGAGCCCTTCCCGGCGTGGGACGGCAAGGACTTCGACCAGCTGCCCATCCTGCTCAAGGCGCGCGGGAAGTGCACCACCGACCACATCTCGGCCGCCGGGAAGTGGCTGCGATACCGGGGCCACCTCACCAACATCACCCGCAACCTGTGGCTGGGGGCGATGAACGCCTTCACCTACTAGACGTGCACCACGCGGTGCCCCGTGCACGGCGTGGTCGAGTCGATCCCGGACGCCGCCTTTCACTGCCGGGAGGCCGGCGTATCCTGGGTGGCGGTCGGCGACGAGAACTACGGCGAGGGGTCGTCGCGCGAGCACGCGGCCATGGAGCCGCGCTTCGTCGGCGCCCGGGCCGTGATCGTCCGGTCCTTCGCCCGCATCCACGAGACCAACCTCAAGAAGCAGGGTGTGCTCCCCCTCGTCTTCGCGGACCCGGCCAGCTACGACGAGATCGTCGAGGGCGACCGCATCTCGGTGCTGGGCCTGGCCGACCTGGCCCCCGACCGCCCCGTCACGTGCGTCCTCCACCATGTCGAAGGCGAAACCGTGACCTTCACCTGCACGCACAGCCTGTCGCCCGAGCACGTCGAGTGGTTCCAGGCCGGTAGCGCCCTCAATCTCATCCGCCGGCGCTTCCACAGTTCCGGCGGTCCGGCATGAGCCCGCCGGGATGACACTCAGCCGGCGCGCCCTGCTCCTCGGCGCCGGTTCGGTCGCCGCCCTGGCCGCCTGCGCCAAGACCGTCACCAGGACGGAGCCACCGCCTCCCGTCCTCGAACCGGCCACCACCGCAGCCCCCCCCGTCACGGCCCCTGCGGCGGCCCGGGGGCCGGCCCGGTTCGTGCGCAGCGGCCCCACCGCCTCCCCGAAGGTGGCCCTCACCTTTCACGGCGACGGTGACGTGGCCGTGGTCGACAGGCTGCTCGCCACCGCCCGGCAGGTTCGTGTCCCCATCACCGTGTTCGCCGTCGGCCAGTGGCTCGACGCCAACCCGGCGATGGCGGCCCGCCTCCGCGACGACGGCCACGAGCTGGCCAACCACACCTACACCCATCCCGGCCTGGGCCGGCTCGGAAGGTCGGCCGTGGCCACCGAGATCACCGGATGCCGGGACGTCCTCAACCGACTCTCGGGGTCCCCCGGACCGTGGTTCCGCCCATCGGGGATCGAGACGCCCACCCAGCTGATGCTCGACGAGGCCGGGGCGGCCGGCTACGGCACCGTCGTGGGCTACGACGTCGACCCCCTCGACTACACCGACCCGGGCGCCGCGGAGGTGATCCGCGCCACCACGGCCGGCCTCCACCCCGGCGCCATCATCAGCCTGCACACCGGCCATTCGGGCACCGTCGCCGCCTTCGCCCCCATCGTCGCGGCCATCACGGCCGCCGGGCTCGAGCCCGTCCTGCTGTCCGACCTGCTCCGCCCATGAGTAACCCCCGTCGGGGCGGCCTGTGAGCGGCGGGAGCGTCACCTACCTGGCCGCCTTCGCCGGCGGGCTGGTGTCCTTCCTGTCGCCGTGCGTCCTGCCGATCGTGCCCGGCTACCTCTCGCTCGTCACCGGCCTGGAGGTGGCCGAGTTGCGCGACGAGCCCGAGCGCCATACCGCCCGGATCGTGCGCGATACCAGCCTGTTCATCGCCGGGTTCGCCGCGGTGTTCATCGTGCTCGGCCTGACGGCCACCGCGGTAGGCCAGGCCGTGTTCCGCAACCACATCCTGCTCACCCGCATCTCCGGGTTCGTGCTGTTCTCCATGGCGCTTTTCCTCATCGGGTCCCTGGTGCTCAAGGCTCCCTGGCTCTACCAGGAGAAGCGCTTCCACCCCAACCCGACGCGGTTCGGCCCGTTCGCCGCCCCGGTCGCCGGTATGGCCTTCGGGTTCGGCTGGACGCCATGCCTCGGGCCCGTCCTCGCCTCCGTGCTGGCCGTGGCCGCATCCCAGGACCGGGCCTGGCGGGGTGCGACGCTCCTCGCCGTCTACTCGCTCGGACTCGGAGTCCCCTTCCTGGCCGCCGGCCTGGCCTTCGGGCGGCTGGCCGGGGCGTTCGGGTGGGTCAAGCGCCACTTCACCGGGCTGATCCTGGTGTCGTCGCTCTCCATGGCGTTCTTCGGCGTCCTGCTCATGTTCAACCGGCTCATCTGGGTCACGTCCCGCCTCCAGCAGACACTGGAGGCGGTGGGCCTGGGCCGCCTCATCACCCTGGGCTGACGGGAAACGTCCCCCAGACGCGACTCACGGCAGCTTCGGCCCGAAGACCGAAGCTGCCGTGCCGGTCGTGCGGTCGTTGCGTGGTTAGTGGCCCTTGGGCGGGCCGAAGGCGTCGCCCAGCTTGTCCTTCATCTTGTCGACCAGGCCAGACGCCTCCTCGGAGGAGTCACCGGTCGACTGCACCATCTTTCCGTCCGGGCCAGGCTTGACGACCACCACCTGCTCCCGTCCCTGCCCGTCGAAGACGGAGAACTCGGGGTGGTCGGCGCCCTCGTTCATGAGCGGTGCTCGCACCCCTTCTCCTTCGGCGGCGCGATTGGAGTCGGGCGCGCTCACACCGGTCACCCGGTCGCGGTCACTGAACTTGGAGTCGGTCTCGTCGCTCATCAGGCCTCCTTGACTGTGGACACACGCGTTTTTACCCGGGACCGGCGCCGGGCAATCGCATCACGCCGACTGCGGCCGTCCGACGACCCCATCTCGGTACACTGACCCGAGTGCACCCGTCAGCCAGAAGAGGGACACGGTGGCGCTGACCACCCGCCAGACCGGCTACGCGGCCTCGGAGCGCCCGCCTGGGGGGTGGCCGATCCAGGACGACGGTCCGTCGCCCGGCATGTGGTGGGCCACGGTCGCCTTCGTGCTCGTCGGCCTGCTGACGCCGGTCATCGTGTCGGCCGTCCTTCTCGGGGCCCTCTACAACCCGCCCGGCGGCGACCTTCCCGAACCGAGGAAGGGCATCAACTCCGGCATCACCCGCATCCTCGACGGCGCCGGCAACCAGCTCGGTGCCCTCCGCCGCTTCGAGACGCGCGTGGCCGTCAACCAGCAGGACATCCCCCAGGTGCTCAAGGATGCCGTCGTGTCCATCGAGGACAAGCGCTTCTACTCCCACTCGGGGCTCGACTTCCAGGCGCTCGTCCGGGCCCTGTGGGCCGACATCCAGGGGGGCAGCTACGAGCAGGGTGGCTCGACGATCACCCAGCAGTACGTGAAGCGCATCTACACCGGGCCGAAGCGCACTCTCTCCCGCAAGATCCGCGAGGCGGCCCTGGCCGGACGGGTGGAGCAGAAGCTGTCGAAGGACACCATCCTCTACAACTACATGTCCGACGTCTACCTGGGTGGCGGCGCCTACGGCGTGGGGGCGGCGGCGGAGACCTACTTCCGCAAGGAGGTGAAGGACCTCACCCTTTCGGAGGCGGCCACCCTGGCCGGGCTCATCCAGTCGCCCTCGGCCGACGAGCCGCGCGGCAACACGAGCGGCGCCGAGTTCCGCCGCCAGACCGTGCTCCAGGAGATGCTCGAACAGAAGCGCATCACCGACGCCGAGTACAACGACGCCCTGTCACGCCGGCTCGTGCTCGTGACCGACGAGCCCAGCCCGTCACGGGCCGCCACCTCCACCGTCGTGTACCCCCCCGAGGACACCCAGGTGAAGTACCCCTACTTCGTCGACTACGTCCGCCGCTACCTCATCGCCAAGTACGGCGCCGACCAGGTGTACGAGGGTGGGCTCCAGGTGGTGACCACGATCGACTCCCGGCTCCAGGGCCTGGCCGAGGCATCGGTGGCCAACACCCTGTCGGGCACGTCGCCGCCCCTGGAGATGTCCCTCGTGTCCGTGGAGCCGGGCACCGGCTTCGTCAAGGCCATGGTGGGTGGCCGCGACTTCGCCAGGTCGCAGGTGAACCTGGCCCTGGGCAACTGCAACGGCGCCCCGAAGCCCGACGACAACGGGCCCGTGTGCGTCGACGGCGGAGGTACCGGGCGGCAGGCGGGCTCGGCGTTCAAGCCCTTCACCCTGGCCGAGGCCTTCGAGCAGGGCATCACGCCCGATGAGGTGTACCGCGCGCCCGGCTCGTACACGATCCCCAACTGCTCGGGGGTCGGCTGCACCATCGGCAACGCCGAGGGGGGCGGATTCGGTTCTCTCCCGCTGCGCTCGGCCACGGCCCAATCGGTGAACACCGTGTTCGCCCAGCTCATTCTCGACGTCGGCATTCCCGAGACCGCGGACATGGCCCACCGGCTGGGGATCACCATGGTGAGCCCCGACGGCATCCAGCCCAACGGCGAGCCCTATGGCCCGGGGCTCACCCTCGGGACCGCCGAGGTCTCGCCCCTCGACATGGACGCGGCCTTCGCCGTGTTCCCCAACCGGGGCATGCGGGCTCCCGCCACGCCGGTGGTCAAGGTGACCGACGCCGAGGGCAAGGTCCTGGAGGACAACACCTCCCCCAAGGGCCGCCGGGTGATCGACATGGCCATCGCCGACACCGTCAACCAGGTCCTGCGGGGCGTGATCACCTCGGGCACGGGCACAGCCGCCGACATCGGCCGCCCCGAAGGCAGCGCGGGCAAGACGGGCTCGGCTGAGGAGAACAGCGACGCCTGGTTCGTGGGCTACACCCAGAAGCTGTCCACCTCGGTGTGGATGGGCTACGCCGACTCGCAGAAGTCACTTCTCGATATCAAGGGCGTAGCCACCGTCTTCGGCGGCACCCTGCCCGCACTCACCTGGAAGGAGTACATGCTCCAGGCCCTGGGTGACGAGCCCGACATCCCGTTCCCCGAGCCCGGACAGCTTCCCGGCGCGGCCACCACGACGCGGCCGCCCGGCAGCGGGGGACCCGCACCCCCGACCCTGCCCCCACTCCCCTACAACCCGGACGCCACCACCCCGGCCCCGGCCCCGACCCAACCGCGCCGCCCGGCGTTCAGCGTGCCCCCCTTCAAACCGGACCCGACCACGACCGTCACAACATCTCGGCCCACGGTGACGCCGACCCCCACCCGGCCATGATCGTCCTCCTCATCATCCTGGTGGTGGCGGCCATCGGAGGCATGGCCGCCTACGTGATCATGCAGTACTCCGGGTTCGGCGGCACCGCCTCGCCGTCGCAGGGAACCAGCGTGCCCTATCTCTCGGGCCGCGGCACCCGCTCCTCGGGCCCCCTGTCCGAGAGGATCGCCGACGCCCCGCAGGGATGCCTGATCGCGGTCATGGCCGCCGTGGGCATCTGGGTGACGCTCTGGGCCGTCCTGCTGGTCCTCGGCCTCCGGGTGCTCACGGCCTGACCGGGCCGGTGCCCCATCTGGAGCTCACCACGCTGATCGACGCGCCGGCTACCTCCGGCGCCTGCTGGAGGCTCGCGATCGTCACATCCGCCGCCTCGCCGAGGGCGCAGTCACCTCAGCTGCGGTCCCTGGGCTCCCTCGCCTCTACGGGCCGGATGATCAGGTCGATGGCCGACCACAGGGTGCGGGAGTAGGGGTAGAACACGAGGGGGGCGACGACGGCGACGGCGAGGGCGGCAACGAGGAGCGGGACGACGTTGGCACCGGGCGTGGTGGCCAGGAGGACGATGCAGGGAATGACCCCCGCCGCCAGCACCAGGCCCTCGGTGATTCCGAGATTGATCACGTAGGCGCCGAGGAAGAAGCCCTCCTCGCGCTCGAACACGTAGCTGCAGCGCGGGCAACGTTCCCGCATGCGGAACCAGCTCTCGAAGAGCCCTCCGGAACCGCACAGCGGGCAGTGCCTGACCAGCCCGCGCCCCAGCATCCGGGCACGCGAGGGCCGATCGCCGGGGTCTTGACTCAGCGGAAGAGCAGCTGGCGGGCCCGGGGCCGCTCGACGAGGAGGAACTCGTCGATGGGCAGGGGCAGCGCGGCCGCGCCGGCGCCTGCCCGGGGCTGGGGGCGCCTGGGCTCCCTGGGCGACGACGACCCGCCCCATCCCCGGTAGATCAGCGGGCCGAACAGCCCGTTGGGCACCACGTCGAGGGCGGCCACCACGGCGGGGTGGGCACAGAACCGCTCCCAGGCCTCCTCGTCGGCGAAGGCCAACTCGAGTACCACGCCCCAGCGCAGATGATGGATGCGCCAATCGACGGCGCCGTGGAGCAGCGCCGACTCCACCAGTCCGTCGGCATGCGACTCGGCCCACAACGCCGCCGGGAACTGCCCGTCGACCACTTCGATCGACATCTCGTGGCTCACGTCCCCCATCGTAGGCCTTGGGGCGGACCGGCGCCTACGGTCGGGTGGCCCCGCCCTGCTGGGTTCCCGATTCTTCCCCTGGGTATGAACGGCATTGCCATTCGCGTGGCGCCCATTCCTGGGCTGGATGAGGAGGAATCCGTGGAGCTACTGGTGCTGTTGCTGATCGTCTTCCTGGTTGCCCTTGTGGCCGGGTTTGGATGGCGCATGGCTAGCCGCCGACGCCGCTACTGACCTACGCCCCCGGCGGCCAGCCCTGCGCAGTCGGCGGCCGCCACCCCTGATCGGTCGACCATGTTCCTAACCTCGGCCCGCAATTGTGCCGAGAAAGACCGGTATGACCGTACGCCGCTGGGTCGCCGCCGCCCTCGTTGCCGCGGTGATCGCGGCTGCCCCCCCGGTCACCGCCACTGAGACGGCCGCCTCCTCCGTCACCGCCGACGCCGACTGGATCCTGCGCTCCCAGTTGCCCGACGGCGCCATCCCCCACTACGCCGACCAGGTCCTCGTCCAGCCCTACTTCTCCAACTTCGCGGCCATGGGCCTGGCCCGGGCCACCGAGGTCACCGGCGACGCCCGGTATGCCGGAGCCGCGTGGAGATGGCTGTCCTGGTACCAGGCCCACCAGGACTCCAGCGGTTTCGTGACCGACTACGCGATCACCGACGGCGTGACGGCTGCGAGCACGGGCGACATGGACTCCACCGACGCCTACGCCGGCACCTTCCTGCTCGCCACCTGGCGCACCTGGAGGGTCACCCGGGACAGGTCGGCGCTGGCCGGGCTGCGCCGCGGGCTGGGGTCGGCCGTCGCGGCCATCGAGGCCACCCAGGACACCGACGGGCTCACCTGGGCCAAGCCGTCGTGGCGGGTGAAGTACCTGATGGACCAGGCCGAGGCCTTCGCCGGTCTGCGCGCCGCGGCCGACCTGGCCGGGGAGCTGGGCGACGACACCCTCGCCCGCCGGGCCACGACCGACGCCGACCGGATGCGGGCCGGCGTCGACGCCCTGTGGAACCCGGCGACCAAGTCCTACGACTGGGCGGTGTACGCCTCGGGCGCCCGACAGGCGACCGACTGGTCGGTGCTCTACCCCGACGCCCTCCAGCAGTCGTGGGCGGTGGCCTTCGGGATGGTCGGGGCGTCACGGGGCGGGAGCCTGATGGCCCGCATCGACGCCACCCACCCCAAGTGGGACCAGCCCGCGGCGACCGACACCTTCGGCTGGGGGCCCGGACCGGTGGGCTACTGGCCGGTGGTGGGCTGGGCCATGTCACGGGTCGGGATGTCGGACCGGGCCGAACTGGCCGCCGACCGCATGCGGGCGGCCGCCGTGGAATCGGCGCGGGCCTGGCCGTACACAACCGGCCACGCCGGACAGATGATCCAGCTCGAATCGGCCGACCGCTCGTACCTGCCGCCGCTGTCGGGCCTTCGGACCAAATTCAGGAGGTAATGACCACTCCTACGGCGGCCGACGATCGTGACCGGCTCCCCTGCACACCGGAGGACCACGATCGCTCCCGTCGGGGAGTGGATGCTGCCGTTGTTGAAGTACGCCCGTGTTGCCGGGTGGGCCGTACTGGACTTGAACCAGTGACCTCCTGCGTGTCGAGCAGGCGCGCTACCAGACTGCGCCAACGGCCCCGGCGCCGAGCGTAGCGTCTCTCAAGGGTCGCCCTGAGTCTCCTGGGGGGCGAAACCCTGGCGAAGGGTGTTCTCGCTCACCGTTCGGGGGTCGACGAACTGGAGGAGGTAGTCGGGCCCTCCGGCCTTGGACCCCACGCCCGAGAGCCCGTAGCCGCCGAAGGGCTGATTGCCCACCAGCGCTCCGGTGATGGCCCGGTTCACGTAGACGTTGCCGGCCCGCAGTTCGTCGGTGGCGGCGCGGATGTGCGACGGCGACCGCGAGATGATCCCCGCGGTGAGGGCGTACTCGGTGTCGTTGGCCAGAGCCAGGGCGTGGTCGAACGAGTCGGCCCGCTGCACCGCCAGCACCGGGCCGAAGATCTCCTCCGTCGCCAGGCGGGAGCCCGCGGCCACGTCGCCCACCACCGTGGGCCCCACGAAGAAGCCATGGGCGGGCGCCTGCCGGCCGTCGAGGGCCACCGCGGGCGCCTCACGGCCGTCGAGCAGCATCACGCCCTCCGAGGGGGCCAGCTCCACGTACGACTTCACCCGCTCGAGGGCCTCGGCGTCGATCAGCGGGCCCACGTCGGTCCCCATCTCCCGCGGGTGGCCGACCCGCAGTCCCCGGGCCGCGCCCACCAGGCGGTCGACCATCTCGTCGTACACGGCGTCGACCACCACCAGCCGGGACGCGGCCGAGCACTTCTGACCCGCGTACCCGAAGGCCGACCACACGGCGATGGGCACCGCCTGGTCGAGGTCGGCGTCGGCGTCGACGACCAGGGCGTTCTTGCCCCCCATCTCGGCGATCACCCGCTTTACCTGGCGCTGGCCCGGGCGGTGCACGGCGGCCGACTTGACGATGCCCAGGCCCACCTGGCGCGACCCGGTGAAGGCCACGAAGGCCACGTCGGGATGCTCCACGAGATAGGCACCCACCTCCTCGCCCACCCCTGGAAGGAACGCGAGCACGCCGTCGGGCAACCCGGCGTGGCGCAGGGCGTCGACCAGGCGAGCGCCCACGGCCGGCGTCTGCTCGGCGGGCTTGAAGAGCACGGCGTTGCCGGCGACGAGGGCGGCCACGACCATGCCCGTGGGAATGGCCAGTGGGAAGTTCCACGGCGCGATCACCACGCCCACCCCGCGGCCCTGGTAGCGCAGGGCGTTGCGTTCGCCCGGTGCAGAGGCCACCTGGCCGCCCGCCCCGAGGCGCAGGGCCTGTCGGCCGTAGTACTCGCAGAAGTCGATGGCCTCGCACACGTCGGCATCGGCCTCGAGCCAGGGCTTGCCCGCCTCGAAGACCTCGAGGGCGGCCAGGTCGGCTCGCCGGGCCCGCATCCACTCGGCGGCCCGGAACGCCACCGCCGCCCGCTCGCCGACGGGCGTCCGCCGCCACGCCGGCCAGGCCCGGTGCGCGGCCTCCAGGGCGGCGCCGGCCTCGTCGGTCCCGCACGAGGCCGACACCGCCACGACGGTGTCGGGGCGAGCCGGGTCGACCGAGGAGATGGAGGCTGCGGTCGTCACCTCCCGCCCGTCGATCACCGCCGGTACCGGGCCACCCAGGGTGTGGGCCGAGGTCCGGGCCACCGCCGAGGCGAACCCGGCCCGGGCCTCGGGTTGCCTCCATTCGGCCGGCGGCTCGTGCCGGTAGGGCCCGGGATCGTCGGCTTCCGTCTGTGGGCGTCGCACGGGCGAGCCGGGGGCGGGCAGGTCGTCGACCGCAGGAGGCACAAGCATCTCGTCGAGCTCGCGGCCGTCGACGAAGCGCTGGCGCACGAAGCTCTCGTTGGCCGTGTTCTCCAGGAGGCGCCGCACCAGGTAGGCCATGCCGGGGACCAGGTCCCCGACCGGTGCGTACACCCGCAGGCGCAGGCCGCTGTCCCGCACCGCACCGTGCACCTGTTCGGCCATCCCGTGGAGCATCGGGATCTCGAAGCCGTGGTCGGGAATGCCCATGGAGCGGGCGTACTCCACCGCGTACGCGAGCGACCGCAGGTTGTGGGTACCGAAGGCCGCCCGCACCTGGCCGTGGTGGTCGTGGAGGAGGCGCACGCACCGTTCGAAGTTGGCGTCGGTCTCCCGCTTGTGCTGGTACACCGGGACCGGCCAACCGTGCGCCTCGGCTTGGACCGTCTCGGTGTCCCAGTAGGCCCCCTTCACCAGGCGCACGGTGAGGGGCCGGGACCGTGAGCCGGAGAAGGCGATGACATCGGCCAGGTCGTCGCGCGAGTCCCTGAGGTAGGCCTGCACGACCACTCCCGCCTCGAGGTCGCAGAACTCCGGCTCGGTCAGCAGGTCGCGCACCAGTCGGAGGGTGAGGTCCTTCACCTCGTAGTGCTCCATGTCGAAATGGACGAAGGCACCGAGGCTGCGGGCCTGGCGCAGGATGGGCCGCAGCCGGCCCTTGGCCTGTTCGAGGCCCTCGCCCTGGGTGAGCGGGGAGAACCGGGAGGCGAGGGCGGTCGGCTTCACGCTCACGTTCACGCGGGCGAGGACGCCGACGTCGTCCGCTTCCAGATGGTCGTCCGCCGGCCAGCGCCCGGCGGCATCGGCCAGGGCGGTCATCAGGCCGCTTACCCGGTCGCCGTAGCGGTCGGCTTCGGCCTCGGTGATCGTCTTCTCACCGAGGAGGTCGACGGTGAAGGCGCTCCCCTTGCGCCACAGGCGCTCCAGCGCGGCCACCGCGTCGGCCGGCCCCGCGCCGATGATGAACTGCCCGGCCACCCTGGAGATGTTCCGCCGGGCCAGGCCCGCGGCTGCGGCCGAGCCGAGGGGGAGATGGTCGGCCACGCCCAGCCCCAGGTCGAGCACCCTCGGGACGTCGGGGCCGGAGAAGTATTCGTCGAGATGACGCAGCACGTCGGCATCGTCGGTCGTGGCCGGGAAGACGTCGACGAACCGGAACAGCTCGGTGCGGAACGAGGGGTGCGACATCGCCCATTCGAGCATGCGCTCGCTCCACCAGGACGACCGCACGACCTTCGACCGCTCCCCTGCCGCCGTGGCCAGTCGCCGGGCCAGGGCCGTCACGTCGGCGTCGAGGGCCCGGGCCCGAGCGGCCCCCGCAGCGGGGGAGGTTGAGGCCGGGCCGAGGGCGGGCACGGCCCCACCGTAGGCCGCGAACGGGTGTTACAGGGTCATGCGAACGAGCCCCACAGCCCGGCCGACCACGCCTCGGGAGTCTCCGGCGGGCGGGTGGGCTTGACGACCTCGAGGTGGCGCTCCGAGCGGGACCGCTCGCGCGCCCGCCAGGACGAGGGGTGCAGGGCCTTGGCCGTGGCCAACGACTGGTCGACGGCGCCGGGGGCGCTCACAGCTCGATCCCGGGGCTCACGCACTTGGCCCGCAGGGTACGCAGGCAGCGCTGGCGGGTGGGGCCGATGGACCCGACCGGGATCCCGAGGCCGGCGGCGATCTCGCCGTACGGCACCGGGGGGTCGGCCATCAGCATCCGGAGGAGGGCCTGGGACCGATCGGGCATCGTGGCCACGACCTGGCGAAGAGCCTCGTCGGTGCCCGACCGGACAAGTGCGGCCGAGGGATCGCCGCCGACGGCGGGCCCGGGATTGTCGAGGGTCTCCATCTCCGCGATGGGCACGGTGCGCCGGCGCAGCCGCGACACCCGGATGGACTCGTGACGCGTGGTGGAGGCCAGCCACGCTCCCACCCGCTCGGGGTCCCGCAGCCGGTCGAGGTTGTCGACCAGGCGCAGCCACACCGTCT
>JBPCJV010000289.1:0-5541 GCA_051004925.1 Acidimicrobiales bacterium
CGGGGATCGCGTCGTGGCCGTCGACGGCCGTGCCGTCGGCACCCTCGAGGATCTGTACGGGGCTGCGGCGGCTCGTCGCCCCGGGGACGTGCTCCTTGTGGAGGCTCGAGGTGTCGACGGCAGTTCCCGCACCGCCGGCGTGCCCATCGCCGTCCACGAGGGGGCTCCCGTCCCCAGTGGCATGGGTCTCGAGCCCCTTCCGATCGACGTGGCGCCCGTCGCTCCCGCGCCACGGGTCGAACTCGGCGGCTTCGAAGGCGGATCTGCCGGACTCGCCTCCGCGCTCGGCCTGGTGGACGCCCTCGGCGCCGGGCCGCTCGTCGCCGGACGCCGCATCGCCGTCACCGGCACCATCGCCCCCGACGGCCGGGTGGGACCCGTCGCCGGATTGCGATTCAAGGCTGCGGCTGCACGGCAGGCGCACGCGTCGCTCCTGGTGGTGCCCGCCTCCCAGGCCGACGTCGTCCGCCGCTACGCAGGTGCCGTCCCCGTTGTCGGCGTCGACAGCCTCGACACCGCAGTCCGCGCCGTGGGCGGCGCGGGCTGCTCGTCGGGGGCCTGACGGGCCGCACCCCGACACGTCGCATGCCGATGGCGGTGGGTCCACCGGTCTCAGGCGGAGTCTCGGTAGCCTCGGCCGGTGTTCCTGCGGTCTCTGACCCTCAAGGGTTTCAAGTCCTTCGCCGAGCCCACGACCCTGGAGTTCGAGCCGGGCGTCACCGTCGTCGTCGGCCCCAACGGCAGCGGCAAGTCCAACGTGGTCGACGCCGTGGCCTGGGTACTGGGTGCCCAGGGCCCCCGTACCGTGCGCTCGACGCGCATGGACGACGTCATCTTCGCCGGGAGCGGGCGACATTCCCCCCTGGGGCGGGCCGAGGTCACCCTGACTATCGACAACTCATCGGGGCTGCTCCCGATCGAGTTCAGCGAGGTCACCATCCGGCGCACGCTGTTCCGGTCCTCGGGTGAGAGCGAGTACGCCCTCAACGGTGTGCCGTGCCGGCTTCTCGACCTGCAGGAGCTCCTGTCCGACACCGGGGTGGGCCGCCAGCAGCACGTGATCGTGTCGCAGGGCCAGCTCGACGCCGTGCTCGACGCCCGCCCCGAGGACCGCCGGATGATCGTCGAGGAGGCCGCCGGCATCCTCAAGTTCCGCCGGCGCAAGGAGAAGGCCCAACGCCGGCTGGAGGCCACCGAGGTGAGCCTCGCCCGCCTGGGCGACCTCCTGCGGGAGGTGCGTCGCCAGCTCCGGCCGCTCGAGCGCCAGGCCGAGGCCGCCCGGCGGCACGGCGACCTCACCGCCGAGCTCCGCGAGCTTCGTCTCTACCTGGCAGGCCGCCAGGTGGCAGGCCTGCGGGCCCGCAGCGAGGCTGCCGTCCGCGCCGTCGCGTCCCTGGCGGTCGAGGAGAGCCAGGTCGCCGCCGAGCTCCGGGCCCTAGACACCGACGTCGCCGCCGCCGAGGCCTGGCTCACCTCGGTGGGCCATGCCCGCCTCGACGAGTCGGTGGCCCGCCTCGAAGCCCTCTACGAGCGGGCCCGGGGCCTGGTCGCGGTGCTGGCCGAGCGACGGAAGTCGATCGAGCGTGACCGTCAGGCGTCGGTCGACGCCGCGGTCGTCGCCTCCCTCGAAGCCGACGCCCACGGCCTGGCCCTGGAGCTGGCCGACGTCGATCGCGCCACCTCCGGCCTGGGTCCCGAGTTCGAGCACCTGCGCACGGCTGAGGCCGAGGTGGTCCGCCAGCGGGCCGAGCTCGAAGAACGGCGTCAGGGCGGCGACGCCTCCGCCGGGGCGCGGGTGGCCGAGGCCCGCGGTGAGCTGTCCGCCCTCCGGTCCGCGGCTCACCGCGACCGGGCCGAACGCACCCGCCTGGAGAACCGCCTGGCCTCGCTGGAGGCCGACCTCGAGGTCCTCGCCGCCGACGCCGCCGCCCGCCGTCGCGACCTCGACGAGCTGGGCCGGGAGCGTGGCCGCCTGGCTCTCGCCCTCGACGAGGCGGAGACGGCCCGCCGGGCCTCCGCCGTCGAGGCCGACGCCGCCGAGGCCGCCCTTCGCCGGGCCGAGGGGGAGCGGGCGGTGTGGGGGGCGCGGGTCGACGCCCTCGCCCTCGCCCTCGACAACGTGAGCGTCGACGGGGGAGGCCTCGACGACGTCGACGGGGTGGTCGGTCGCCTGGCCGAGCTGGTCACCGTCGAGGTCGGATGGGAAGCGGCGTTCGAGGCGGCCGCCGCCGAAGCCCTGGGCGCGGTGGTCGTCGAGGACGTCGACGCGGCGCGCGCCTGCCTGGCGGGCCGCACGCCCGACGCCGGGCCCCTGGCCATCGTCGCCCTGGGCCCGAGCGGCCCTCTCAGCGGGGTTCCGGGAAGTCGCCTCCACGAGGCCGGGCCGCCCGCCGTGGCCGTACCCGGCGCCCGGGTGGTCGAACACGTGCAGTCGTCGCACCCTGGAGTGGCGGCCCTGCTCGACACCCTGCTGGTCGACGCCGTGGCCGTCGACGGCTGGGAGGAGGCCGTCGACCTGGCCCTGGCGCACCCCCGGGTGGTGGTGGTGACCCGCTCCGGTGACCGCTTCTCCGCCCGAGGCTGGCGGGTGGGCGGCGGCGGGCGGGCCGCCACCGAGGCCGCGCTCGGGCAGGCCCGGTCCCGCGCCGACGAGGCCACCCTGTCGGTGTCGGGTTCCGCCGAGCGCCTGCGCCTGGCCACCGAGGCCCTCACCGCCGCCACCGCCCGCTGCGACCAGCGGGCCCGCGCCCTGTCCGACCACGACCGCCGCCTGTCCGACCTCACCGAAGCGGTCGGCCGCCTGGAGGCCCGACGCCACGATGCCGCCTCCGCCGTCGGCGCCGTGCGCGACGGCCTGGCCACCCAGGACGCCCGCCTGGTGCTGGCCGAGACCCGCCTGGCCGACCTGGAGGCCGCCATCCCCGCCCTCGAGGCCGAGGAGACGGCCGGCGCCGAGGCTGCGTCGGTGCTGCAGGCCGAGCGCCGCCGTTTGCAGGAGCAGGCCGAGGCGGTGGCGGCCATGGCCACCGAGCTGGAGATCCGCCGGGCCGGCCTCGAGCAGCGCCGCCACTACCTGGCCGGTCGCCTGGCCGACGTCGAGGGTCGCCTGGCCCGGGCCGGCGCCGACCGTGCCCGCGCCGAGTCCCGCCGGGCCGACCTCGAGCTGGCCGCCGTGCGCACCGACCGTCTCGCCGCCGCGGTGGACGCCCGACTCGACGAGCTGCGCACCCGCCTCACCGACACCCGCCTTCGTCGCCAGGCCCAGGTGGAGACAATGGGGCAGACCTCACAGCGCCTCGACGACCTGCGTCGGCGCCGGTCCGAGGCCGGGCGCCGCCTCGAGGAGGTGCGGGAGCGGTCCCGCCGGGCCGAGCTCGAGGGTGCCGAGGCGAGGATGCGACTCGAGGCGGCCGTCGAGGCCGTGCGGCGGGAGCTCGATGTGGAGCCCGAGGTGGCCGCGGCCGCCCCGCTCCCGGAGCTGCCCCCAGGGAGCAGCGCCGAGAGCCGCGCCCGCGAGCTCGAGCGCGAGCTGCGGTTGATGGGGCCCGTAAACCAGCTCGCCACCGAGGAGCTGGCCACGCTCCAGGAGCGCCATGCCTTCGTCGAGGGCCAGCTCGACGACGTGAAGAACACCCGCCGGGAGCTGGGCCGGGTGGTCCGGGCCGTCGACGCCGAGATCGTGCAGCTCCTGGGCGCGGCCTACGCCGACGTGGCCGACAACTTCGAGCACCTGTTCGAGACCCTGTTCCCCGGGGGTCAGGGCCGGCTTCGCCTCACCGACGCCGACGACCTGCTCGACACCGGCATCGAGATCGAGGCCCGTCCGGCGGGCAAGAACGTGCGGCGCCTGTCGCTGCTGTCGGGCGGGGAGCGCTCGTTGTGCGCCCTGGCCTTCCTGTTCGCCGTCTTCCGCAGCCGCCCCTCGCCGTTCTACCTGCTCGACGAGGTGGAAGCCGCCCTCGACGACGTCAACCTGCACCGCTTCCTCGACCTGCTGGCCGAGTTTCGCCAGGAGGCCCAGCTGGTGGTCGTCAGCCACCAGAAGCGCACCATGGAGGCGGCCGACTGCCTCTACGGGGTCAGCATGCAGCCCGGCGGCTCGTCCCGCGTGGTCTCCCAGAGGGTGGGCGCAGTCACGGGTTGAGAAGGCCGACCGACGCCCGGTGTGGGATGGGCGATCGGGTCGGTAGGGTGAGCGGCCATGGAGATCGTCCTCGTTGCCCTGGCTGTGCTGATCGTGGCCGGGATCGTGGCCACGGTCGTGGCCACACGTGGTCTGCGCAGCCTGCGCGGACGCCACGACGACACCCTCGACCCGCCTGCGGCCCCGCCGGTCGCCCCCAAGTCCCCCAAGGCGGCCACGAGCGCTCCTCCGAGGCAACGGACGCCAGGCGGGCCCACCCAGGAGGAGCTCGACCGTCAGGCAGCCGAGGTGGTGGCCGAGGCCGAGGCCCTGCTGGACGGTGGCCTCGCCGAGGAGGCCGTCGAGGCCCCGGCCGAGGAGGTCCCCGAAGAGGCGCCCCGAACCGGGTTCCGCGACCGGCTGGGCAAGGCCCGGGCCATGCTCTCCGGGTACCTGGGCTCGGTCCGGTCGCGAGACAAGATCGACGAGGAGACCTGGGATGCGCTGGAGGAGGCCCTGGTGCGGGCCGACGTCGGGGTGCAGGCCACCGGAGTCCTGCTCGACGACCTCCGCAGCCGGGTGAAGGCCGAATCCATCGCCACTCCGGATGAGCTGGTCGACGCCCTCAAGACCGACCTGAAGAAGACCCTGACCATGGCGGACAGGACCCTGCGCTTCGACCCGGGGATGCCCAACGTGTGGTTGTTCGTCGGGGTCAACGGCGTGGGCAAGACCACCACCATCGGCAAGGTCGGGCGCCGCCAGCTGGCCCAGGGGCGCACCGTGATCATGGCCGCCGGCGACACGTTCCGGGCGGCCGCGGCCGAGCAGCTGGAGCTGTGGTCGAAGCGGGTCGGCGCCCAGCTGGTGCGGGGCACCGAGGGGGGTGACCCCGGCTCGGTGGTGTTCGACGCCGTCGAGCGGGCCACGGCCAAAGGTGCCGACCTGGTGCTGGCCGACACGGCCGGCCGCCTGCACACCAAGGTCAACCTCATGGAGGAGCTGAAGAAGGTGCGCCGGGTGGCGGAGAAGGGCACCGGCAGGGTCACCGAGGTGCTGCTCGTCATCGACGCCACCACCGGCCAGAACGGCCTCACCCAGGCCCGCCAGTTCACCGAGGCGGTCGACGTCACGGGCGTGGTGCTGACCAAGCTGGACGGCACGGCCAAGGGCGGCATCGCCCTGGCCATCCAGACCGACCTGGGCATCCCCATCAAGCTCGTCGGCCTGGGCGAGACCGTCGACGACCTCATGGAGTTCGACCCCGACGAGTTCGTCGAGGCTCTGTTCAGCTAGACGGACCGTTCTGGTCAGCTTTGAGGGCCCCCTGGGGCCCCGAAACCTGATCGGAACGAGTCGTCCAGTAGCCTGGACCGGCAATGTTCGACTCCCTGTCCGACAAGTTCGAGGTCATCTTC
>JBPCJV010000290.1:0-5631 GCA_051004925.1 Acidimicrobiales bacterium
GCCCTGCCCCACTGGGCCGGGCGCCGGCTCGATCTCAGAACGCCAACGCCGCTACTGGAACATGCCGCAGTACGAGCGTCCCCCCGAGTCACCCGTGTTCAGGGTGGCGGTGTCCGGGCCGGTGGCGCTGTAGCGGGCCGGGATGTTGGCGAAGTTGTCGGGACCGGCGTGGACGATGACCGCCGATCCGTCGGCGTCGAGGATCTTGGCCAGGTCGACCCGGTCGGTCTTGAACCGCAGCTGGGCGCTGCCGTTTTTGTTCACGAGCAACGACGGCATATCGCCGTCGTGGCCGGGGTGGGTCTGCCCCGCGGTACCGCCCAGGTGACCACCGGCCGAGTAGAACGGCACCACCAGGTTAGTGGCGGGGTCGACGGCGTTGGGATCGCACAAGCCCCTGGAGTGGATGTGGAACCCGTGGAACCCGGCGGCGGCGGCAGGCGCGTGCACGTAGGCGATGACCTGGGCGCTGTTCCCGGAGGTCACCACCTTGACGGTTCCCATCTCGGCACCGTTGGCGTCCCGCAGCACCGCGGTGGCGGTGGCGCCGCCCGAAGCTCCGCCCATGGTCGCCCCGATGGTCAGTGCGGCCACCGGTACCGCCACGATCAGCGAGCGTTTCATCCAGCGTGTCATCTCTTTGTCCCCATTCTGTCGGCGGGCCCGATCGCCTTCTGCTCCGGCGCCTCGTCACGTACTGACGTATCAACTCTGCCGTCCGGGTGACACGGACCGAGGGAAAGCCCTGAATCCGTCGGCACCGCCTGGCACCCGGGTGACGGTGGCCTACCGCGTCGAGGGCCTCACCGCGACGGTTCCCGACGACGTGGATGGCGCGTCGGGAACCTTGACCTTCGGCCCCGGTGCCGGGCCCCATGAGCTGAGCGTGGCCGTGCACGGCGACACCACCCCCGAGCAGACCGAGAGCTTCCGCCTGGTCCTGGAGGTACCCGAGGCCAGCGACGGGCGGCCCGTGCTAATCGGCGACACCACCACCGCCGTCATCGTTGACGACGCCGCCGTCACCGACGACGACGCCCCGCCGTCCTGTGCGGCCGTGGCTCCCATTCTCACCAGGCTGTGGCCGCCCAACCTCAAGATGGTCACCATCGGCGTGGACGGAGCGACCGATCCCGACGGCGACGCCGTCACCGTGGCCGTCACCGGGGTGACCCAGGACGAGGCCGTCAACGGCACGGGCGGTGGAAACACCTTGCTCGACGCGCAGCTCGTCCTGGCGCCGAACCAGGTCCGGCTGCGGGCCGAGCGCAGCGGCACCGGCGACGGCCGGGTCTACCGGCTGGCCGTCACCGCCACCGACGTCCAGGGCGCCAGCTGCACCACGGTGGTCACCGTGGCCGTGCCCCACAACCAGTGGGGTGGTGAAGGACCGGAGGAAGGGGGTCACCGTCAAGGGACCACCAAGGATGAGGCAGCGCCCAGGCGGGCGGTCGCCCGGGTGAACACCGAGGGTGACCGCACCGCCTCGAGGAACCGCCCTGAAGGCTTAGGCCTGCGCCCGGAGCTGGCCTCGAATGGCGCCGTTCGGGAACTCAGGATTGTGGACATTGACGTAGTAGTCGCCCGGGTTGGCGAGGATCTCCTGGACGGACTCGCCGGTTGGGAACTTGCCCGTCTCGCCTTCGGTCAGGCAATCGGCGGCGTTTCCGTCCCCGGGTGCCGCAAGGTTGGCCACGACAGGTCCGTTCTCCCGACGCCCGCCCTCGTGGATGTGCGCCGCTGTCGCCGTGCCGATGCCCTCCACGGTGAGGACGTAGCAGAGAGTCGTTGGGTCGCCGTCGATACCGAACACGAAGACCTTGCCGCGCCCGTCAGGGTCGCCGACGACGGTCCCGTTCGGGCCCCCCGGCGGCACCTCGTTCTCCCCCTGGAGGTTGCCGACGAGCACCGTGTTGGTGTGACCGGCCCCCGCGATCCCGATCGGAGAAAGGATGGCGCCGGCTGCGCCCGCCAAGCCGACAAGTGCGGCGGTCCTGAGTCCCATTTTCTTCACTGTCTTCGCGTCTCCCTTTGGAGCCCTCGGCCCCGTGTCGTGTGTTAGCGAAAGGCGCACGTGGGAGCCGATCGGCGCTGTGCGCTGCACCGCGCTGGTGCGCGCACTTGAGCCGCTGTTGTGGCACGGATGTGGCACGCCGTACCCCCGGGCGCCAGGAGATGACACGGGCGAAGCCACTTGAGGGGGCGGGATGACCAGGGCGGCTAGCGCTGGACGAGCCCGGGACATAGTCCCGCGAGGATCCGGCTCTTCGGATTTCAGCGGGGTCCTGTTGCCCGTTGACACAAGGGTCATTCGTCACCCGCGGCGGCCCTGACAACGAGGACGAGATCCTGTCCAACAAGGAATGCGTTCGAGCTGACCTCAGTCCGTCCCGTGGATGGGTAGCGGTCGGACGCGCGCGCGAACACGACGATCGCGCCTGTCTCGAGCTCCTGGTTCATGACCGGGAGGTTCGCGATCAGTAACGCGGCCTGCTGGTCCGGGCGTCATCGGCTCCGCGCCGCGGATCAGAACGAACGACGGAGCGTCGGCGCCGCCGTCGTCGGCCGCCGAGAGCCCGTGCTCGGCGACGTGCACCGCGTCGTGTCCCGGCATCTCGCAGCAGCGCGGCGACCCGCCGGGCGATGTTCTGGTCGACGAGGAGCTTCACCCGACGAGGGGAAGCTCCCGCTCCTGTACGGCTTCGGCCGCGAACTCCAACGCGGCGTAGATGTCAGCCTCTTCGAGCTCTGGGAAGTCCTCGAGGACCTGCGCGTGCGTCCGACCGGCGGCAAGCTGGCCGAGCACGGTTGTCACCGGGATCCGCAGGCCGCGGACGCACGGCAGGCCGCCCATCTGCTTCGGGTTGATCGTGATGCGCTCGAACTTCATCGAGACGGCCTCCGGACGCGATCGAACTGCTACCAGCGTACGTCTACGCCGATACGCGGTTGCCTGCCGGGCGCCTTCATCCTCCATGCTGCCCTCGTTGTGGCCCGTTTGTGGCCCAGCAGTGGCCCGGGCACGAGTCAGGACCGGTCTCGACGAAAGAAGCCGGCCCTGATCTGCGCCCTTGTGAGAGAGACAGAGAGATCGTCGCTGGGCGATTCGATGGCCTGCCTGGCGCTCAAACGTGCGACACGCAGCACGTCCGCAGATGTTCTGACCGCCGACCGTGCGTGGACTGAACACGACCTGCCCACCGTGTTCGCATGCCCCGGTAGCGGATCCGCTTGCGGGACGGTCGTCACGAGGCGGTCCAACTGGCCGTGACGGTGGTGCGTCCGCGGCTTGTTGAGGCATGGCGGAGCATCGGTGGGCCACCATGGGGACATGGCGGCACCGGGGGATGGCACTGGTCCCGGCAAGCAGCGTCCAGACTTCTTCGTGAGCTACACCGGGCCCGACGTGGCCTGGGCAGAGTGGATCGCCTGGCAGCTAGAGACGGCTGGCTACCGGGTCCTCATCCAGGCCTGGGATTTCGGAGCCGGCTCAGACTTCGTGGCCGAGATGCGGGGGGCTACGGCCCGAGCCGAGCGGACCCTGGCCGTGCTGTCGCCCGCGTATGTTGCCTCCGGACTCGCGATCGCGGAGTGGAACGCCGCTTTCGCTGCCGATCCCATCGGCCGGGCGCGCAAGCTCGTGCCCGTGCGGGTGGTGGACTTTGTGCCCGAGGGCCTTGATGCCACCCGCGTCTATGTCGACCTGGTCGGGCTGGGCGAGACAGCAGCCAAGGAGCGGCTGCTGGCCGCTGTGCGCAGCGGCCGGGCGAAGCCCACCACGGCCCCTCCATTTCCTCATGCGCCCGTGGGCCCTGCTCCCTTTCCCGGCCACGTTCCCGCCATCTGGAATGTCCCGGCTCGCAACCCTAACTTCGCCGGGCGTGACGATGAGCTCGACAAGCTACGGACCGCACTTGGCGGCAACGCCGTAGCGGCGGTGCTCGCCGTCTCCGGTCTGGGCGGAGTGGGCAAGACCCAGCTGGTCGTCGAGCACGCCTGGCGGCGGGCATCCGATTACGACCTGGTGTGGTGGGTTGGGGCCGAGCTTCCCGCCGCCGTGCCGGCCGCCCTCACTTCCCTGGCCGAGAGCCTGGGCGTGCCAACCGACGATCTCGATGCGGTCAGGGATCTCCTGCACGCCGAGCTGGCGCGCCGGGAGCGCTGGCTGGTGATCTTCGATAACGCCGAGGACCCCGCATCGATCGGTGCCTACCTGCCACCGGCGGTAGCCGGCCAGGTCCTGGTCACTTCCCGCAATCCCGCATGGCGCTCGCGAGGCTTGGCCGTCGACCTCGACGTGTGGCCCCGCGACGAGGGGGTTGCATTCGTCCTCGCCCGGACCGGCAGCATCGACGAAGCCTCGGCGGAGTCGGTGGCCGAGGAGCTGGGTCAGCTTCCCCTCGCTCTCGAGCAGGCCTGTGCGTACGTGGAGGAGACAGGCATGGCCCTCGGCACCTACCGCGACCTGTTGATCGCCCGCCGGAGCCGGGTGCTCGAACGGGGTACGCCCGCCTTCTACCGCAACACCGTGGCGACGACCTTCGGCCTCGCCTACGACCGGGCCGGTGCGCTGAGCCCTTCCGCCGCTCGGATACTGGAGGTCTGCGCCTTCATGGCCCCAGACGACATCCCCACCGAGCTTGTGGCCACCGACGACCCGTTGGCGGATGAGGACGCTCTCCGCGTCCTGCGCCGCTTGGCCCTCGTTCGCCGTCACGCGGACTCCCTGGCCGTGCATCGCCTCGTCGGCGACGTCGTGCGGGAGCGCCTGGAACCGGCGATGGCGGAAAGCCGGGCAGGCGATGCCGTCGCCGCACTGCGGCGCGCGTTCCCGAACCCGCCAAATGACCACCGCAGCTGGCCACGCTGGGCCCGGCTGTTGCCCCACGTTCTGGCCGCGGTCGAGCACGCATCGGCGACCGCCGAGCTCGCCAACCTCATGAACGCGGCGGGGATCTACCTGGGGTCGCGCGCCCAACTCCGCCCGGCCGCGGAGGTACTGAAGCGAGCACTCCAGATCTTCGAGGCCGCCTACGGCCCCGACCATCCCGATGTGGCCATCACCCTCGGCAACCTCGGCGTCATTCTCCAGGAGCTTGGCAACACGGCGGACGCTGGGGGCCACCACGAGAGGGCACTGCGGATCTTCGAGGCCGCCTACGGACCCGACCATCGCCACGTTGCCCGAACGCTCGACAACCTCGGCCTCGTCTTCCGGGCCACCGGCGACCTTGGCGGCGCTCGGGGGCACCATGAGCGGGCCCTGCGGATCGAGGAGGCCGCCTACGGGCACGACCACCCCGACGTAGCCCGAACGCTCGACAACCTCGGCCTCGTCCTGCGCGACCTCGGCGACCTCGGTGGCGCCCGGCGGTACCAGGAGCGGGCGCTGCGGATCTACGAAGCGGCCTACGGACCCGACCATCCCGAGGTGGCCCGCACGCTCGGCAACCTAGGCACCGTCCTGCAGGACCTCGGCGATGTCGGTGGCGCCCTGGGGCACCAGGAGCGGGCGCTGCGGATCTTTGAAGCGACCTACGGCCCCGACCATCCTGAGGTAGCCCGCACGTTCGGCCATCTTGGCCTCCTCATCCGGGACCTGCATGACCTTGGCGGCGCCCGAGAGTACCT
>JBPCJV010000291.1:0-5852 GCA_051004925.1 Acidimicrobiales bacterium
CTGAGCACCGGAGGTCAACCATGAACAACACTCCACGCTCACTCATGTGCGGAACACCCGGCTAGTCGCAGGTCTACGACTTCGGGTGGCGCTGCCGCGTGAGCAGGGCGCCCGCCAGCGCGCCCACGAGGGCGGCGCCCAGTAGCGCCACCCACAGCGGTGCCGTCACCTCCGGGAGGATGAAGCGGATCTTGGTCTGCCGGGTGTTCTCGAAGATGAACACGATGAGCAGCACCACCAGGATGGCGCCGGCGACGAGGCGGGGGGAGACCCGTGACTGGTTCTGTTCGCTCATGGGCTCAGACTGCCATGTCGGGTCCGCCCCCCGAGGTACGTGTCGCGGTGACAAGAACGGGGAGGGCCGTCTTCCGGCGCCGCCTATCGTGTCGCCATGCGGGCACCGCTGTCGTGGCTTCGTGAGTTCGCGCCCATCGAGGGCGAGCCCGCCGACCTGGCGTCGGCGTTGTCGCAGCTCGGCCTGGTGGTCGAGGGCGTGCAACACGTGGGCGAGGGCCTCGAACAGGTGGTCGTGGCCCGCGTGCTGTCCACGTCGGCCCACCCCGGTGCCGACCGGGTGCAGCTGGTCGACGTCGATCCCGGAGACAGCTCCACGGTGCGCGTCGTCTGCGGCGCGTACAACTTCGGAGCCGGCGACCTGGTGCCCCTGGCCCGTCCCGGCACCACGCTCCCCGGGGGGTTCGAGATCGGGCGACGCAAGGTGCGCGGGCAGTGGTCCGACGGGATGTTGTGCTCGGGCTCGGAGCTGGGACTGTCGGACGACCACAGCGGCATCCTCGTGCTGCCTCCGGCCTCGGCGCCGGGTGCCACCCTGGCCGAGGCGTTGGGCATCGGCGCCGACGTGGTGTTCGACCTCGACGTCACGCCCAACCGGCCGGACGCCCTGTCGGTGGCCGGGGTGGCGCGCGACCTGGCGGCCCGGCTGAAGGTGCCCTTCGCCGTACCGGCCGTGCCCGACCTGGTTGCCGGCGAGCCGGCCAAGGTGGCCCTGTCCGTGCACGCCCGTGACCTGTGCCCACGGTTCCTTGCCGCTCGCCTCGACGATGTCGCCGTCGGTGCGTCGCCGCCCTGGCTGGCCACGCGACTGACCCTCGCCGGGATGCGGCCCATCAACAACGTGGTCGACGTGTCGAACTACGTCATGTTGGAGCTGGGCCAGCCCAACCACCCCTACGACCTCGACCGCCTCGGCGGCGGCGGCCTGTCGGTCCGCCGGGGCCGCGGGGGCGAGGTGGTCGTCACCCTCGACGAGGTCGAGCGTCCCGTCGGCCCCGACGACTGCCTCATCTGCGACGCCGACGGCGCACCCGTGGGCATCGGCGGGATCATGGGCGGGGCGTCGAGCGAGATCTCCGACGTCACCACCACCGTGCTGCTCGAAGCCGCCTGGTTCACGCCGATGGCCATCGCCCGCACGTCGAAGCGTCTGGCCCTGCGCACCGAGGCGTCGGTTCGCTTCGAACGGGGGGTCGACCCCCTCGGCACCCCCCGTGCCGTCGCCCGCTTCTGCCAGCTGGCGGCCGAGGTGGCAGGCGCGACCGTCGCCGGAGCCCCCGTCGAGGTCGTCGAGGCCGTCCCCGAGCCGGTGCGGGTGGTCGTGCGCACGTCGCGGGTCAACGCCATCCTGGGCACGTCGCTGGAGCCGGCCGAGGTGACGGGCTACCTGGAGCCCATCGGCTTCTCCTGCGAGCCGGCCCCGGAGCCCGACCGGCCCTCTGACCGCGATGCCAGCAGTAGCCGCGGCGACTTCACGGTCACCATCCCGTCGTGGCGACCCGACAGCGAACGGGAGATCGACGTGGTGGAAGAGGTCGGCCGCCACCACGGCTACGACCGCATCCCGCGCACCCTGCCGCTCACCGCCGCCGTCGGCGCCGGTCTCAGCGCCTACCAGCGCGACCGGCGGCGGGTGCGCCAGGTCCTGGTGGGCGAGGGCCTCAGCGAGGCCTGGGCCACGTCGTTCCTCGCGCCGGGCGACCTCGACCGGGCCGGGCTGGCTCCCGAGGCGGTGGAGGTGGAGAACCCCCTGACCGCCGAGGAGTCGGTGTTGCGGACGTCGCTGCTCCCGGGCCTGTTGGGGGCCCTGGTGACCAACCGGTCACAGCGCGACACCGAGGTGTCGCTGTTCGAGATCGGCCACGTGTTCCTCCCCCCACCCGACGGGCAGGACCGCCCGGTGGAGCCCGAGCGCCTGGCCTTCGCGCTCGCCGGGCGTCCCGCCACCGACGCCACGAAGGTGTGGACCACCCTGGTCGACGCCATGAGCCTCGAACCCCTCCGGGTGGTGCCGGCTGCCCCGCCCGGACTGCATCCGACCCGCAGCGCCGACCTTGTGGCCGGCACGACCGCCGTGGGCGTGCTGGGCGAGGTCGACCCCGCAGTGCTTGCGGCCCACGACCTCGCCGGTCCGGTGGCCTGGCTCGACGTCGACCTCGGCGCCCTCCTCGCCGGCCCCCGGCGGCCGCGCATCCACCGGCCCGTGAGCCGCTACCCGTCGGCCGACATCGACCTGGCCTTCGTGGTCGACGATCACGTCGCCGCGGGCGACGTGCAGGACGCCCTGCGGCTGGCCGGTGGCGACGAGTTGGACGACGTCCGGCTGTTCGACGTGTTCCGCGGCGCGCAGCTCGGCGAGGGCCGCCGCAGCGTGGCCTTCCGGCTGCGCTTCTCGGCTCTCGACCACACCCTGGCCGAGGGCGAGCTAGCGTCGCTGCGCCAACGCTGCATCGACGCCGTCGAGTCCCGATTCGGGGCCCGCCTTCGGGGTTAACTCCCGTTCTGCGAGGCGACCCACCCGTCGACCAGGTCGCCGAGGACAGGGAGGCTGACCGACCCCGATCCCAGCACGGCGTCGTGGAAGCCCTTGATGTCGAAGCGGCCTCCGAGGCGGGACCGGGCCGACGCCCGCTGGGCGAAGATCTCCCGCTGGCCCAGCTTGTAGGCCAGTGCCTGCCCGGGCATCCCGATGTAGCGGTCGATCTCGACGGTGACCTCCTCGACCGACACGGGCGTGTGGGCGGCCAGGAACTCGATGGCTCGGGACCGGCTCCATCCCAGGGCGTGCAGGCCGGTGTCGACGACGAGGCGGCAGGCACGGATCGAGTCGGCCGCCAGCATGCCGAGGCGGTCGAGGTCGTCGCGGTAGAGCCCCATCTCCTCGGCCAGGCGTTCGGCATACAGTCCCCACCCCTCCACGTAGGCGGTGTTCGACAGCGAGAAGCGGCGGAATCGCGGCAGGCCGGTCAGCTCGGACGCGATGGCGAGCTGGAGGTGGTGGCCGGGAATGGCCTCGTGGAAGGCGATGGACGCCGTCTCGTAGCGTGCCTTGTTGGCGGGGCAGTCGGTGTTTACGTAGTAGGTCCCGCCCCGGGAACCGTCCGTGGGAGGCGGGAAGTAGTACGCGCTCGGAGAGTCGGGGGCCAGGAAGTCGGGCACCGGCTCGATGGCGCAGGGCGCTCCGGGGAGCCGACCGAACCATTCCCCCATGGCGGCGATGGCCGCCTCGAAGCAGCGCCGGGCGTCGCTCATGATCTCGTCGCCCGTCTCGTAGCGCAGCGACTCGTCGTCGCGTAGGCGGGCGAGGACGGCAGCCGGATCGCTGATGCCGAAGGCCCGGGCCCCGGCCTCGGCGTACTCGCCGGGAAGCTTGGCCGTCACCTCCTCCATGCCGATGCGGTGGATCTCCTCGGGGACCAGGTCGAGCGACGTGTGGTGGGCGACGAGGGCGGCGTAGATCTCCGGTCCGTCGGCCAGCCACGAGAGGCCACAGTGGTGGTCGTCGCGCGCCAGCGGGAGGAGCTCGGCACCCAGCCGGTCGGCCAGGCGCCGGTAGGCGGGACGGATCGCCTCCTCGGCAACCTGGCGTAGGGCGGCGCGCCACGCCGCTTCACCCTCCCAGTCCGCGGGCCCGGCCAGGGCGACGAAGACGTCGTCGTCGAGCGACGACGACAGGTAACCCTCCAACACGTTGAGCGAGCGCGACAGGCAGACGGCGGCGGGCGTCCGGCCCGCGGCCGCACCCTCCAGGAATCGCTGGGCCGCCTGGTCCAGGGCATCCGGCACCTGCCGGAACCGCTCCACCAACATGGCGGCCGAGACCGGGTCGGGAGCCGAGGTCACCGGGAGCGACTGGAGCAGCTCCACGTGGAAGGCGGTCATCTGATCGGACCGGAGCTGCGCCTGGCGGGTGTCGATCAAGGCGATGGCATCGCCCAGCTCCACGGTCAGCTGACCCTGGGTGACGGCGTCGTCGACGTCGAGGCGGCCCCGGTCGAGCGAGGTGGTCCGGTCGCGCATCGACTCCCACCGGGCCCGCAGCGCGGTCTCACCCCTGGCCGACAGGTCCTCGATCCTGTCGTCGAAGCGGTGATCGCCGAGGAGGCTGGCTGCGGTCGGGTTGGCCTCGAGCAGTGTGTCCCAATACTCCTCGGCCAGGGCCTGGACCTGCTCGTCCGACACGCCACCGACGGTACTCGGAGGGGCGGTCTCGGTTCGGCGTCGGGCCCCCGATATTGCATATCCATGCATCGATCTGTATGGTGGCCCGATGCGCACGGTCGGCATCATCGGAGGCTCGGGGTACGTGGGCGCCGAGCTCCTTCGCATCTGTGCCTCCCATCCCGACCTGCGGGTGGGCTTTGCGACGGGCGACACGATGGCGGGGACGCCGATCGCCGACCTCTACCCCAGTCTCGGTCCGGCCTACGAGGGAACCGACTTCGTGCCCTTCACCGCCGGCCTGGCCGACGACGTCGACCTGGTCTTCTGCGCCCTTCCCCATGGGAAGTCCCAGCACCTGGCCGCCGACCTGCTGGCGCGAGGGTGCGCCCTCGTCGATCTCGGCGCCGACTTCCGCCTGGCCGACCCCATCCTCTACGAGCGGTGGTACGGCGAGGTGCACGCCGCACCCGAGCTCCTCGGGCGGTTCGCCTACGGCATCCCCGAGCACAACCGGGAGGCGGTGGCCAAGGCCGACGCCGTCGCCGCGCCCGGGTGCTATCCCACGGCCGCGGCTCTGGCCCTCGCCCCGCTCGTGGCTGCGGGGGTCGTGGAGCCCCACGGCATCGTGGTCGACGCGGCCAGCGGTGTCTCCGGCGCGGGCCGGGCGCCCACCGCCGTCACCCACTTCGGTGCCGTCGACGAGAACTTCGCCGCCTACGGGCTCCTCGACCACCGCCACACGCCCGAGATCGAACAGGCCACGGGGGCCCGGGTGCTGTTCACCCCCCACCTGGCCCCCATGACCCGGGGCATCCTGGCCACCTGTTACGCCCGGCCCGCCCGGGCCACATCGACCGCCGACGTGCTCGACACGCTCCGACAGGCCTACGACGGCGAGCCCTTCGTCGTGGTCGGTCCCACGTCGCCGTCGACCAAGGCCACCTGGGGCTCCAACGCCGCCCATCTCACCGCCCGCTACGACGAGCGCACCGGGTGGGTGCTGGTGCTGGCCGCCCTCGACAACCTGGTCAAGGGCGCCGCCGGCCAGGCCGTGCAGTGCGCCAACCTGGTGCTCGACCTCGACGAGACCGCCGGACTGTCCGCCGTGGGCGTGTATCCATGAGTGTCACCGCGGCCGAGGGGTTCGTGGCCGCCGGGGTGCACTGCGGCGTGAAGATGGACCCCGACGCCCTCGACCTGGCCCTGGTGGCCACCGACGACGCCGTGGCCGTCACAGCCGCCGCCGTGTTCACCGTCAACCGGGCGCCGGCGGCGCCGGTCGAGGTCTCGCGCGCCCACCCGGCGGCCACCAACGGCCGGGCCGCGGCGGTGATCCTCAACAGCGGCAACGCCAACGCCGCTACCGGCTCGGACGGCCGCCAGCACGCCGAGCG
>JBPCJV010000292.1:0-6776 GCA_051004925.1 Acidimicrobiales bacterium
GAGACGGCGCCTGTCGGGTGCCGGGCTGTGAGCGCACCAGGTGGCTGCAGGCCCACCACCTCCTCCACTGGGAGGACGGCGGGGCCACCGACACCGCCAACCTCATCGCCCTGTGCAGCCAACATCATCGCCAGCACCATCGGGGCGAGCTGGGCATCGCCGGCAACGCCGATGACCCCGACGGCGTCGTGTTCACCGATGGCCGGGGCAGACCGCTGGCCCGAAGCGGCACGCCGAGGCCACCAGCGGAACTCAAGCCCACCGGCAACTGGGTGCACCCCACCGGCGAGCGCCTCGACCTGCACTGGGTCGACTTCATGCCACCGCCAGGCACGCCCGTCCCCGCCCAACTCGTCGCGCCCATCCCGGCGCAGGCCCCACCGCAGGGGAACGACGCCGACTACCCGCCGCTCATCGATCTCGACGACCCCGCCTTCGACGGCCAGCGCGACGACGTCGTCTTCGCCGACTGACAGCCGCGTCGGATCGGGGTACGCCAGGGTCAACGGTATCTCCGACGGCCACCATGGGTAGGAACGGGTTTCGGAGCGTCGCATCGGCGTCGCTACCAAGGAGAGCCGTTCCATGGAGATAGTCCGTAACCCTGATGGCACCCTCGTCGTACCTGTGCAGCAGGAACGACGGCACGAACCCGATGACAGCGCGGACACCCCGTCCGCCGACGCCCCGGGCGACGCCACTCAAACGGGTGCGGAACCGTCGACCCGGGTCCTCCATCCCGGCGAGGGTGGCTACGACGAGGCGCTCGCCGAGTGGGATCTCCAGCAGAACCCCGATCGTGAACCGGTCGTCTCGACGGCCACCGGCCGCCAGGAGGCCATGGCCGTGGTGCACGCGGTGGCAACGTCACCGGATCACGCGGTGGCACCGGTCGTGGACGCGCTCGACGATCCCGAGGCGAGCGGTGAAGCCCTGCGCCACGTCCTCGTGGGTGGCGTGCACTCCGTGGAGGATTTCGCCGCCGAGGTAGCGGAAGCTGAGGGGGGCAACCCGCTTCCTGCACACGAGACGACGAAGATCATCGGCGAGGTGCTGACCGAGCTCGACTGATCGACCCCCCTGGATCGTCGAGCTCAACAAGACTTCCCGTGGCTTCGCCGCCGGTATTTCTCCAGCGGGCGCGCCGCCCGGCGTCGTTCACCGCCCTCCTGGCCGTGGCCGGCCTCATGACCATCGGGTTCTTCGTCGTGCCGGGCGTGGTGTTCCTGACGCGTAAGGCATCCGACGGGACGGTGCCCTGCCAGGTGCAGGACGTGGCGCCAGCTGCGCTCCCACCGGCCCGCCCGGGGGCGATCTTCTTCGAGAGCGCCCTGAGCCTGACTTTCCAGGGTCCCGATGGTGTCCGAGCCAGATCCGTGGACTGCAAGCACCCACCCGACAACCATGCCCCGCTCAGGATTGCCTACCGCCCGTCGGCACTGGGCATCGAGGCGAGCGGGCCCGGCGGGACGTTGGCCTGCACGGTGCGACCGCCCGTGGGGGAGATGACCGAGGCGGCGGTCCTTCGTTTCGTGAACGACAACGGCTACCAGTTCGACGTGGCCGTCGTGTGTCCCGGCGGCGCCCGGCCCAACCGGCCCATGCGCGTCGAGTACAACCCTCACGACGTCGGCCTCCGGTCATTTGCGGATGCTCCGGGCCCCTTCAACACTCGCGGGGACGACGGTCCGGAGCCCGTCGCCGCGGCGATCTCCTTTGCCATCGCCGCACCCCTTCTCGCGGCCGTCGCGTGGGCGTGGTGGAAGTCCCGCCGGATCTATGTGATCGCCCCGCTGGGGGCGCCGCCCGACGAGCCGGCACCCAGCCTGGGCGGACCGGTGGGCGGGGCCGGTGCGTCCACCACAACTGACCCGACCGGACCCGGCAGTGTGTTCTACGCCGGCCTTCCGGGGTTCATGATTGCCCTTGTCGGGACGGTGATCGCCGCGGCAACGACCTCCGTCAACCTCGTCGCCGGGTCGGCGGTGGCCATCGCGGTCGCCGCCGCGGTGATCGCGCTGACCCGGCGACTGCTGCGCCCGGGCCGCCGGGACGGCATGGTCATCACCGTCAGCAACGAGGCACTGACCTTGGCCCCGCCGGGTGGGCCCGCCGACGTGGTGCACCGGCGTGACGCCGGCCTGGTCGGCGTCGAGACCCACAGCGGCCGCAACTTCTACTGGGTCAGCGGAATCACGGTCTGGCGGCGCGATGGGCACGTCCTGGGCATCTGGTCGCCGGCGTGGCCCGTCGGGCGGTCATCCTGGGCGTTGCGCCGGGCGCTCCGCCGCTACGGCTGGCCCCAGGTAGACCAGAGCCCGAGGTGGGGGGGCCGTCTCTTCCACTACGACCCGGGGTCGGCCGCCTCGAGCGCACCCTCGCGGTGATCAGCCCGGAGCGTCTGCGGTATCGTGCGGCCGATGACCAAGCGCGACTCTCTGGTGCTCCGGGTGGCGGCCGGATGGACGGTGTTCGTGTGGGCCACGTTCCTGCGCAACATGATCGGGAACGACACCCAGTCGACCGGGTTCAAGGTCGTGCACACCGTCATCGCCGTGGTGTCGCTCGGCTTCGCCGCAGCCATGTGGGTGATCGCCGGCCGCAGCCGCAAGCAGGCCCCGGTCGACGAGCACGCCGCGTCCCGGTAGCAACTCAGGCTCCGGCGCCGCCTACATCGACGTCGAGGGCGAGCGTGAGGCACCGGCATCCTCCGCCCGCCTTGAGGAACTCGCCCACGTCGGCCACGGCCACCTCGAAGCCCCAGGCCTCGAGCTGACGGCCCACCCGCGGCGGGCACGACGGCATCACCACCGTGGTGCCCACCACCACCGAGTTGGCGCAGAACGCCAGTGCCTCCTCGGGCTCGAGCACGAGGAGCTCGTCGACCGCGGACTCCACGACTATGCGGCCGTAACGGTCCCAGGCGTCGGGGGCCACCATGGCCCGGCGGGGCCCGAGCGGGCAGAAGCTGAGATCGAAATGGTAGAAGCGGGGGTCGACGAGCTCGACCGGGCGCACCTCGGCGCCGAGCAGTCGCGACAGGGCCACGTGGGCGGCGGCGTCGGAGCGGAAGCGGTAGCCGGACAGGAACCCGCGGCCCCAGGGCAGGGCGTCGCCCGCCCCCTCGTGGGCAGGGCCCGAGCGGCCCTCTGAGCGGGAGGCAGGGCCCGAGCGGCCCTCTGAGCGGGAGGCAGGGCCCGAGGGCAGGTCGGAGACCGACCACCCGTGGGACGCGAACCACTCCACGTAGTGCGGCACCTCGGCCTGGCGCTCGGGATGGCGGAAGCGGCTGGGCACGAAGCGGTTCCCGTTAAGCGTGCCCGCGTTGGCGGTGAACACGAGGTCGGGGAGCCCGGGGTGGGGGTCGAGCACCTCGACCTCGGCGCCCGCTGCCCTCAATGTGGCGACGAGGCCCTCCCACTGGTGGCGGGCCCGCTCCAGGTCGACGGTCACCTCACGGTGCATCCACGGGTTGGTCTCGTAGAGCACGGCGAAGTACTCGGGTGGGCACATGAGGAGCCGCCGACCCCACCCGAGTATGCCGCCGGAGCCGGCCAGGGGACCGGGCCCGCCGGGGCTCAAGGGGTGGCCAGGTGGCCGGCCAGGCGCTCGAGGAACAGCCCAACGTCGGTGACGATGCCGAGGGCCTGGTGGCTGCCCCGGTCGGCCAGCTTGGTGACCACGGCCTGATTGATGTCCACGCAGTACGTCTCGACCCCCGCGGCCAGCAGGTTGCCGGTGGCGATGGCGTGCAGGGTCGAGGCGAGCATGAGGGCGACGGTGACGCCCGCCAGCTCCGCCCTCATGGCGTCGGCCGCATCGACCACGTCGGTGATGACGTCGGGCAGCGGCCCGTCGTCGCGCACCGAGCCACCGAGGACGAACGGCACCCGGCGCCGCACGCACTCGTACATCACCCCGCCCGTGAGCCAGCCGTCGGCCACGGCAGCGGCGATCGATCCGCGGCGCCGCACCTCGTTGATCACCCGGAGGTGGTTGCTGTGACCGCCTGCCGCGGGCGTGTCGCCGGAGAGCGGCACTCCGAGCGACGTACCGGAGACGGCAGCCTCGATGTCGTGGGTGGCGAACCCGTTGCCGGCAAAGAGCACGTCGACCCAGCCGTCGCGCACGAGGGCGGCCAGGCAGGGAGCGGCGCCAGTGTGCACCACGGCCGGACCGCACACCGCCAGCACCCGGCCCCCACCCGCCCGGGCGGCGCGGATGCGGTCGGCGACCCGGGCCACCAGCACGTCCTTGGGCTTTTCCGACGACACCTCCGACGTCATGAACTCGAACGGGTTGGGTCCCCGTGGCCGGTCCAGCGGCCGGGCCCGCACACCCTCGTCACCGACCACCACCAGGTTCCCCGCCGCCACCCGGTGCATGGGGACGGTTCGGACCCGGCCGTCGGGCAGCACGACCAGGGCGCAGTCCATCTCCGGATTCTCGACGTCGACCCACCGGCCCGACAGCCGCACCTGGGTGGGCAGGTTGGTGGTGGCGCTGAAGTGGGGCGGGAGGACGCCGTCGGTCTCGGCCACGGCGACCGAGGCGTCGTCCTGGGCCAGGCGGTTGGCTCCGTGCACCTTGAGGTCGGAGAGGAGCCGGCCCAGGGCCTCCTCGTCGTCGGCCGTCACCTCGAGGCGGGCCCGGCTGGGGTCGACACCGGTCCTGCCGATCTCGACGTCGACCATCCGGTACTCGGCCCCGGCGTCGATGATGGTGTCGAGGACCTTGGCCAGGAGGAGCGAGTCGATGATGTGGCCCTCGACCTCGATGACCTCGGTGGCCATCAGGCGTCGGTCGTGGGCGGTGGGGCTGCCTGTTCCAGTTCCTTCCGGCGCTCGGCCACCGTGGGGACGGTCGGTTCGGCGGCGGCCGCCCGCTCCGCGGCTTCGTCGGCCAGGAACTCGGTGACGGGTACCTCGTCGATGCCGATGGTGGGCTCGGATTTCAGGCGACCCCGGCGGTTGTCCCAGAGGTCACGGACGATCACCTGGATGACGCCGGCGGCGGGAATGGCGAGTAGGGCTCCGACGAACCCCAGCAGCTCCACGCCGATGAGCACGCTCACCAACACGAAGAGCTGGTTGATCTGCACGGTCTTGGCCATGATCGAGACCTGAAGCACGTGGTTCTCGAACTGCTGGTAGACGATGTAGAGGATGAGCACGCCGATGCCGGCCTTGGTGGAGTGCAGGAATGCCACACCCACGGCCGGGATGGCGCCGAGGGTGGCACCCACCAGCGGGATGAGGTCGGCGAACCCCACCCACAGGGCGAGGACCTCGCGGAAGGGCACGCCGAAGGCCCACAGGCCGACGTAGGTGACCAGGGCGGCGATGACGCTGATGAGCAGGTTGCCCATCACGTAGCCGGTGAGGGCCCGCGAGCAGTCGCGCGCCACCGCGTTCACCCGCTCCCGTCTTGGTGGGGACAGGATGCCCACGCCGCTCTTCAGCATGTCGGGGCCGTAGATGATCATCAGCACCGAGAGCACGAGGATGGTGACGAGGGCGATGAGCCCGTTGGCCACGCTCTGGGCCACGTCGATGGCCCCGCCTCCCGCCGAGCTCAGCCACGCGTCGATCTCCTCCCGGTTCTCGTCGAACTTCTTGTCGAGCTCGTACTCCTTCACCAGGTCGCCGATCCGTCCCTCTCCCGCCCGGGCGTCGGCGACATAGGTGGAGAAGTTGTCGGCGAAGTCCCGGACCTCGTTGACCAGGGGCCGGATGAGGACGAACAGGGTTCCCGACACCAGCACGATGCCGAGGATGTAGACGACGGCGACGGACAGGCCGCGGCTGAGATGGAGGTGGCGCCGGACGAACTCCACGGGCTGGTTGAGCACGACCGCGAAGAAGGCGGCCACCACCAGCCACAGCTCGATCTTGGCCAGCAGCACGACCAGATAGAGGCCGACGAACGTGGCCAGCACCATGCCGATGGAAGCGGCGATGGTCTTCACCGGGACCGGGCGCGGCTCGGTCGGCACGGCGCGAGCCTACCCAGGCCCGCAGGTGGAACCCGGGAGGCCTCTCAGGTCAGTTGTCCCACTCCGACCAGGGCACGTTCCAGTCGCCGAACCCGTTGTCGGGCGCCAGTTGGGTCGGCGTTCCCACCACCTTCACGATGTCGCCGGGAACGGTGAAGTCGTAGAACCACCGGGCGTTCTCGGGGGAGAGGTTCACGCACCCGTGGGAGACGTTGCTCTGTCCCTGGTCGGCCACCGACCAGGGCGCCGAGTGGACGAACTCGCCGGAGTCGGAGATGCGCACGTTCATGAAGACCGTCTGGCGGTAGCTGCCGGCGGAGCCCTGGGGGATGCCGATGGTGGACGAGTCCATGACCACCGATGGCTGCTTCTCCGAGACCACGTGGACGCCGCTGGCCGTGGGGTACTCGTCCCTGCCCGTCGACACGTCCATCGTCTGGAGCACGTTGCCGTCGGAGGTGACGGTCATCTGATGAGTAGTTGCGTCGACGGTGGAGACGTGGGCCTCGCCGATGGTGAACGACATGGCGCGGGGCGTCACCGCCCAGACGCCGTCGCCGTTGTCGTAGCCGCCCAGGTTGGCTTCGAGCGACACCTCGGTGCCGGGCGCCCAGAAGTTCTCCGGGCGGTAGTGCAGCTCGGTGTCGGAGAACCAGTGCCACGCCCCAGCCACCGGCGGCGACGCGGTGATTTTCAGGCGCGACTCGAACGCGGCGCGGTCAGCGACGGCCACGGTCGGATAGAGGGCGAGGGGCATGCCGATCCCGACGGTCTGGCCGTC
>JBPCJV010000293.1:0-5383 GCA_051004925.1 Acidimicrobiales bacterium
AACCCGACCAGGAGCACGGTGAGGCCCTGCGCCAGCACGTGGCCAAGCGCATCGGCAAGGTGGCCCGGCCCAAGACGGTGATCTTCACCGACGACCTCCCCAAGACCCGGAGCGGCAAGATCATGCGCCGTCTCCTGAGGGACGTGGCCGAAGGCCGCGACCTCGGTGACACCACCACGCTCGCCGATGCCGACGTGGTCGACGAGATCAAGCGCCGGGCGGCGACGGGCGAGGAGTGAGGGACAGCAGGGAACGTCCGGGGGACCTCAAGCGTTATGGAGGGTGAGACAGGGAGAGTGAATGAGTAAGAACACCGTAAAGACCGCCGTGCTGCTCGCCGCCTTCGGCGGATTGCTGATGCTGGTCGGGTCGTTCTTCGGCAAGACCGGGCTCTACATCGGGCTGATCATCGGGCTGATCTTCGTCGGAGGCTCCTACTGGTTCTCCGACAAATTGGCCATTCGCTCCGCCAGGGCGGTACCCGTCACCGAGCAGGAGATGCCGGAGTACTACAGGATCGTACGGGATCTCACCGAGCGTGCCCGGATGCCCATGCCCAAGCTGTACGTCACGCCCGACATGCAGCCCAACGCCTTCGCCACCGGACGCAACCCGAAGCACGCGGCCGTGGCCGTCACCAAGGGCATCCTCAACGTCCTCGACTGGGACGAGTTGCGCGGCGTGCTGGCCCACGAGATCAGCCATGTCGGCAACCGCGACATTCTCATCGGCTCGGTGGCCGCCGCCCTGGCCATGGCCATCACGTTCGTGGCCCGCATCGCCATGTGGGGTGCCATCTTCGGCGGCGGCAGCAACGACGAGAACCGGGGCGGCAACATCTTCGGGCAGCTGGCCCTGGTCATCCTGGCACCCATCGCCGCCGCCCTCCTCAGCACCGCGCTCAGCCGCAGCCGCGAATACGAGGCCGACCGCACCGGCGCCCGCCTGCTGAACGACGGCGAGCCCCTCGCCCGGGCCCTGTCCAAGCTCGACCGTTCCGCCCGGGCCATCCCCATGAACGTCGACCCTGCCCAGGCGTCGAAGTACATCGTGAACCCCCTCACCGGGCGCAAGGTGCAGTTCGCCAACCTTTGGAGCACCCACCCGCCCATGGACCAGCGCATCGCCCGTCTCCGGGCGGGGGAATGGCGGTAACCCGGCAGCGGGGAGACAAGAGAGCGTAAGCTTGTCCCCCGTGAGCGGGGACGAGCAGGGAACCGGGCCGGGGACGGCGAACTGAACAAGATCGTGTCGTTCCGAAACCGTCGTTCCCGCGCCCTGGCCTCGCTGGTCGTGGCGGCCTCCGTGGCTGCCTGGATCGCCCCAGCGGGTGCACAGACGACCCCTCCCACCACCCGCAACGGGTTGGAGGAGCTGGTCAACAACCTGCTCAACCCGCCAACCACCACGCCGACGCCCCCGCCGGCACCCCCGCCCGAGCCCGGATCCGACGCCCCCGCCGATCCCGGCGCGCCGCCGATCCCGGTGGGAGACGGCGGTTTACCTCCCTCCGAGGAGTCCCGGGTGATACCCCCCGACGCCCAGGCCGTGATCAACTCCATCTCCCGCACGGGCGGTCGCAGCACGAACGCGTTGATGACGGCTCTCCGCCAGCTGGTCGACCTGGGACTGAGCGCCGAGGAGGCGGCCGTCATCGGGATGGGAAAGTTCCCGGTGGCCGCCGACGCCGCCTACAACGACGACTTCCTCATGCCGCGCTGGGGCCCGGGCTTGCGCTTCCACCAGGGCAACGACATCTTCGCCGTTGGCGGGGCGCCGCTGCGGGCCCCCGAGGACGGGTCGATCCGCTACAGCGAGGACCCCACGAGCGGCAAGGCCTACTACCTCACCACGGCCAACGGCACCTTCTACTTCGGCTGCCACCTCGAGTCCTACGCCGAGCTGCCCAACGGTTCCAGCGTCACCCAGGGTCAGATCATCGGGTACAACGGCAACAGCGGCAATGCCCAGGGAGGCACCCCGCACCTGCACTTCGAGATCCACCCGGGCGGAGGGGCGGCCGTGAACCCCAAGCCCATCCTCGACGGTTGGCTGGACGACGCCATGGCCAACGTGGCCGACATCGTCGCCAGCTACCAGGAGGTGGGCGCAGGCCTGCCCAAGGCCTTCACCTACGCCGGTGCGCTCCGACGCTTCGACGAGCCCCTGTCCGGGGGGAACGGCATCGCCACCCTGTTGGCGTCGTCGTCGTCCGGCCCGGGGATGCGGCGCCTGACCGAGTTGCGTGCCTCGCGGGCCCTGTCCACCGACAGCGCCAAGGCCGACGCCGCCATTGTCGAGGCCTGGCAGGAGGCCGACCGCACGTCGCGCTCGTTGCTCTCCAAGGTCACACCGGGTGCCCTGGAGGCGGTCCTGGGCGGCGCCTCGAGCTAGTCCCTGAAGTTCTTGAACTGCAGGGGCACGCCGAAGTCGTGCTCCTTCAGGGCGGCGATGACCGCTTGGAGATCGTCGCGCTTCTTGCCCGACACCCGCACCTGATCACCCTGGGTCTGCGACGACACACCCTTGGTCTTGCGGTCCTTGATGAGGCGGTTGATCTCCCGGGCCTTGACGTCGCTGATACCGGCGTTGATGGCCACGATTTGGCGTACGGCGCCCTTGGACGCCTCCTCGACCTTTCCGTACTCGAGGGCCTTCAGTGAGACCGAGCGGCGCACCAGCTTCTCCTCCAGCACCTGGATGAGCGCCCGCAGGCGATCCTCCGTGGCCGAGTGCAGCAGGATCTCGTTCTCGCCGAGCTCCACGCTGGAGTCGGTTCCCTTGAAGTCGAAGCGGGTCGACACCTCCCGCGCCGCCTGGTCGACGGCGTTGCGAACTTCCTGGAGGTCGACCTCGGAGACGACGTCGAAAGTGGGCACCCGCGAGACGCTATCGTGCGTGGCCGGACGGGTCGGTACCCAAGTGGCCAAAGGGAGCAGACTGTAAATCTGCCGGCTCAGCCTTCGAAGGTTCGAATCCTTCCCGGCCCACCCTGCCCGGCCCACCGCCGCCGCTCCCGGTGACGTTGTTGTCGACGTTGTTCCCCTGGATCAGGTTGTTGTTCGACTTCAGGAGTAGCTGGTCCCAGCCACTGGCAGGCATCTATTGCGAGCAGGTCAGAGCATCCGTTGCATGACGACGACGTCGAGCCAGCGCCCGAGCTTGCGACCGATCTCCCGCTCCACGCCGACGAGGTTGAAATCGCAAGCTCGGTGCATGGCGATGGACGCTTCGTGGCCGCCGACGATGCGGGCGATGACGGTATGGAACCCGTGGGCGGTGGCGAGGGCGACAAGTTCCTCGAGCAGCACGCGACCGCATCCGAGCCCCCGCCGGTCGGCGCGCACGTAGACGGAGTCCTCCACCGACGTGGAATATGCCGGGCGGCTGCGATAGGGGCTGAGGGAGCCGAACCCCACCACCTCACCGTCGACGACGGCCACGATGGCCGGATGGGCTCCGGCGTGGCCGGCGAGCCATGACCGCTGCTCCTCGAGACTGCGGGGCACCAGGTCGAAGGTGACCGTCGAGCCCGTCACCTCGGCGTTGTAGATGGCCATGGTGGCCTCGGCGTCGCCGGCACGAGCGAGGCGCACCTCGACCTGCACGGCCAGGACCCTATCCGGCCCGGCCCTGAGCGGGCCCCTGAGCCGGGTGGACGGGAGGTTCCGGCGGTGCCCCCGACTATCATCGACACGGTCGAGGCGAGCGACCCGCTCACCCACCGCCCCCTTAGCTCAGTCGGCAGAGCACAGCCATGGTAAGGCTGGTGTCGTCGGTTCGATTCCGACAGGGGGCTCGCTGTGACGAGACCCTCCACGGGGAGGCACAATGGAACCGCCCGTGAGTCCGGCACGCGGGCATACGCCTGGCGGCGTAGCTCAGTTGGCAGAGCACTCGGCTCATAATCGAGTTGTCGGCGGTTCGAGTCCGCCCGCCGCTACCAAGCCCGGAAGGGCGCCCCCGCGCGCCGCCTACACTGGGTCCCCGCTCAGGGGGCCGCTCGGGCCCCGCCGGGGGATCAGAGATCGGAGCAGGTCGTGGCCAAGGGTGAGAAGCGGGTGAAGGTGACGCTCGCGTGCGAGCAGTGCAAGCGTCGCAACTACATCACGATGAAGAACCGCCAGAACGACCGGGAACGGCTCGAGGTCCGAAAGTACTGCCGCTGGGACCGGGTGCACACCGTCCACCGGGAGACCCGCTGAGCGACCAGCCCCCCGGCCCGGACGAAGCACGGTCGCCCTTCGACGGGGAGGCCGACGCCGGCGCGGGTGACGACGAGGAGACCGGGCTCGTCCAGGCGGTCAGTAACCTCCCGAGCCCCGCCGGGGTCAAAGCCCCGATGGTCCCGACCGAGGAGGCTGAACTCGTGGCCGCGGCGAAGAGCGGTGACAGAGCGGCATTCGACCAGCTGGTGCGGCTGACCTACGCAGCCACCTTCACCCTGGCCTACCGCCTAACGGCCAACGAGGAGGACGCCCGCGACGTGGTCCAGGACGCCTACCTGAAGGCGTACCGGGGGATCAAGCGCTTCCGTGGCGACTCGCGGTTCTCCACGTGGATGTACCGCATCACCGCCAACTGCGCCTCGACGCTGCTCTCCCGCCGCACCCGGTCGAGCCACGACGAGCTGTCCGTCGACGAGCCCCTGGCCGACACCCGCCCGGAGTCCGACCCCGAGGCCATGGCCGAGGCCCGCTACGTCCGAGACCGGATGACCGCGGCGCTGGCCGAGCTGCCCCCCCGCCTGCGGGCGGTCGTGGTCCTGCGCGACATCTACGACCTTCCCCACGAGGCCATCGCCGCCGAGCTCGGGATCTCCCAAGAAGCGGCCAAGGTCCGACTTCACCGCGCGCGACGCAAGCTGCGGGAACGGCTGTTCCCCCTGCCTGGAGAGGAGCAAGCTCATGCGGTCTAACCGAACGGCCAATACCGACCACGAGGTCACCTGCGCGGCTGTCGCCGTCGCCCTGCCCGGCATCGTCGACGGCGACGAGGTCGCCGACCTCGACGTGCGGCGCCACGTGGAGACCTGCCTGCGCTGCCAGGCCGAGCTGGCTCAGTACCGCAAGGTGCTTCGGGCGCTGCACACGCTGCGCACCGAGGTGCTGGTGCCCGCCCCGGGCATGCTGCCCGACATCTTCGCCACCCTGGGGGCCGCCGGCGAGCGGCGGGCCATGCACCACCTCCTCACCGGCCGCCGAGCCGCCTACGTGGGAGGTATCGCCGCGGCCACTGCCGCCGGAGCGGCAGGGGCGATCGTGCTGGCCACCCGCCACCACCGCCACCGCCACCTCAGCCTGGCCAGCTAACCACAGGGCCGGCCCCGAGGGGGTCGCCTGGGAGGCGACCCCCCTCTGGGCCGGTGTATCCTCGGTAGACC
>JBPCJV010000294.1:0-5202 GCA_051004925.1 Acidimicrobiales bacterium
ACCTGACCTCCCGCCACCTCCGCGAGCGTCTGGCCCGCGAGGTGCTCGGCAACGTGGCCATCCGGGTGGAGGAGACCGACTCCCCCGACGTCCTCCAGGTCGCAGGCCGGGGCGAGCTGCAGCTGGCCGTGCTCATCGAGTCGATGCGCCGGGAGGGCTACGAGATGGAGGCCAGCCGGCCCGAGGTCATCACCCGCCAGATCGACGGTGTCACCCACGAGCCGGTCGAGGAGGGCGTGATCGACGTGCCCGACGACCACGTGGGCACGGTGACCCAGATCCTCGCCCCTCGCAAGGGTGTGGTCCTCGACATCCGCGGCGGCGATCCCGGGCGGACCGTCCTGTCGTTCGAGGCCCCGGCGCGCGGCCTGCTGGGCATGCGCTCGCAGCTGCTCACGGCCAGCCGCGGCACCGCCCTGCTGCACACCCGCCACCGTGGGTGGGCGCGCTGGGCGGGGGAGCTGCCCCACCGCAAGGGCGGGGCCATGCTGGCCGACCGGGCCGGCTCGGCCACGGGCTATGCCCTCGACTCGCTGCAGCTCCGGGGCGAGTTGTTCATCGGGCCCGGCGACGAGGTCTACGAGGGCATGGTCGTGGGCGAGAACGCGAAGGCCGGCGACATGGTGGTGAACGTGGTGCGGGAGAAGCAGAAGACCAACATCCGCACCCATGCGGCCGACGACGCCATCAAGCTCACGCCCCCGCGTGTGCTCACCATCGAGACGGCCATCGAGCTGATCGCCGACGACGAGCTCGTGGAGATAACGCCAGCGGCGGTGCGGGTGCGCAAGCGCCTCCTCCAGGAGCACGACCGAAGGCGGTCGGCGCGGAAGTAGCCCTGGCCGGCGGGCAGTTCCGATTGCCACGTCGGTAGGTCTCGCGCCTGCGAACATGGCACGAATGCGCGCATCGACGGGAGTGTTCGCGGTGTCGGTCCTGGCCATTGCCGCGCTCGGGATCGTCCAGCTGTCCACCCGCGCCGACAAGGGGGTGGCGGTGGAGATCGACGGCCGTTCCGTCCCCCTCGAGGGCAAGGCGCCGACGGTGGCCGACGCCATCGCCGAGGCCGACGTGCCGATGCCGCCGGGTGCGATCCGGGCGGCGGTGAGCGGGCGTGTGCTCGTGGCCGAAGCCCACCCGGCGACCGTCACCGTGAACGGAACCCCGGCCACCCTCGACACCCGGGTGCGCCGCAACGATAAGGTGGCGGTGGTTCCCGGCGCCGACACCGTCGAGCCCGTCGACGAGCGTCGCGTCGAAGGCACGCCGCCCGGCCTTCCCGACGTGGAGCGCAGCCTCTACATCTCGGCCAAGGCGAAGATCGACGTCCAGGTGGTGGGGCGGATGAGCGGCGAGGTCGTGTCGACCATGGCGGTCGACCCTGGCTCGCCCGCCGTCCCGGTAACCGACAAGGTCGTCGCCCTCACCTTCGACGACGGGCCCGACCCGAAGTTCACGCCCGACGTCATGAAGATCCTGGCCGAGGAGGGCGTGAAGGCCACGTTCTGCGTGATCGGCTCGGCGTCGAAGCGCCACGCCGACATGGCCCAGTCTCAGATCGCCGCCGGCCACGCCCGCTGCAACCACACCATCGACCATGCCCACCTTCCGCGGCTGTCCCACGACGGTGTCGTGAACCAGATCAAGGGCGCCACCGACATCCTGACCCCGATCGACGGTGGGGCGCCGAGGCTCTTCCGGCCCCCCTACGGCGAGCTCTCGGCCGACGCCATCGCCGTCGCCCACGAGGCGGGCATGCGGGTGCTCACCTGGAACGTCGACTCCGAGGACTACAACAAGCCGTCGCCGGAGCGGATCGTGTCCAACGTGATGGGCGCGGTGAAGCCCGGTTCGGTCGTGCTCCTGCACGACGGTGGGGGTGACCGGGCGGGCACGGTGGCCGCCCTCCGCCCGCTCATCAAGGCCCTGAGGGCCCAGGGCTACAGCTTCGCCACGCCCGTCCCCACGCCGTAACTGCGGGTACCTACCTACCGGTAGTTGCCGGTGTGGCCCATGCTGTAGCGGCCGGGCTGGGGGAACAGGGCCAGGCCGTGGGCGCCCTTGCCCACCGGGATCTTGTGGAGCACCTCACCGGAGGTGGTGTCGAACACGTAGACCACGCCGTGGTTGCGCCCGGTGACCCAGAACTGGGACCCGTCGGCGGACACGCCGCCCATGTCGGGGCTGCCCCCTCCGGGGATGGTCCACGTCGCGGTGACCGTGTCGGTGGCCACGTCGATCACCGACACCGTTCCTCCGAGGCGGTTGGTGGCGTAGAGCGACCGGGTGTCGCGGCTGGGGTAGAGGCCGTGGGTGCCTTTGCCCGTCTCGATGAACTTGGTGACCGCCATCGTCTCCCCGTCGACCACGTGGACCCCGTCGCGGTTGCCCGGGCGTTGCTGGTTGGCCACGTAGAACTTCTTGCCGTCGGGGGCCAGGCGCACGTCGATGGGCGCCCCTCCCAGCTCGAGCTCGCTGACCACCTCCATGCGTTCGAGATCGACCTTGACCAGCCACCCGGAGAACTCGCAGGAGATGATGAAGTAGCGCCCGTCGGCCGAGAAGTCGAGGTGGTTAGGGCCGGAGTGGTCGATGGTGACCGACTTGATGAGCTCCCACGTGGTGGGGTTGCGGAAGTCGAGCTGCCGGTAGCGCTCGGCCACCACGACGGCCATCTGCCCGTCGGGTGTGAAGTAGAGGTTGTACGGGTCGCGGACGGGGAACGATTGGCCCGGCTTGCCCGTCATGGGGTCGATGGGCGTGAGCGAGTCGCCGGCGGTGTTGTTGGCGTAGAGCGTCTTCATGTCCCACGACGGAACGACGTGCTGCGGGCCGGCGCCGATGTTGTAGTTCCCGATCACCTTGTAAGTGGACGTGTCGATGACGTCCATGGTGTTGGCCAGGCTGTTGGGGACGTAGGCCCTCGACGGCACGTTGGCCAGGTCGGGGCGGACCGGGCCCATCGTGTCTGCGTACACGTTGGTTGGCCCCGCGGCCGTGGTGGGCGCGGCGGCGGTCGCCGGTGCGTCGGTGGGCGCGGGCTCCGGCGGAGGGGCCGTCGCTTCCTTGCCGCTGCTGCTGCCGCAGCCGGCGGCGACCACGAGCGCGGCGACGAGGAGGGCGAACCTGGCACGCGAAGGCATCACGGGAACCTAATCGGAGCCCACACTTGGGTCAGAGCAGGCCGCACATGCGGGCCGTGTTGGGCCACGGGCCCCATCCTTCGCGGGCCTGGAGCTCTTGGGCGCCTGCGTCCTGCACGGCGGGCGGGTGGTCCTCGGCCGCGCCGCTGTAGCCCAGCGACTGCCAGGTGGAGTCGACGAACTGGTAGGCGCCGCCGCCGGGGTCGCTGTAGTTGCCGCCGGACTCCAACTGGCGGATGCACTCCCAGGCGTCGCCCTGCGCGCTGGGCGAGGGCGTTGCCGGTGCCGGGCCGCCGCCCGAGGGGGCCGCCCTGCTGGCTGGTGCCGCGGCGGACGCGGCAGTCGGGGTTGAGGCGGGGGCGGGGCGCGCCGCCGCGGCCTCGGCCTGGCGCCGGGCCTGCTCGGCCGCGACGAGCGAGGTCAGCTCGCCGTTCACCCTGCCCAGGTTGGCCCGCTGGGCTTCCTGGGCGGCCTGCAGCGACGAGTGCTCCGTGGCGGCACGGCCGGCCTCTTCCTTGGCCCGCTTGAGGGCGGTGGCGAAGCTTGCCTCCCGCTCGTCCAGGTCCTCGCGTGCGCCGCGGAGGCCCTCGATGGCCGAGCGGTCCATGCCGGCCACCAGGCTCAGGTAGGTGTCGTAGACGGCCAGGTCGGAGCTGGCCCGGAGGCGCTTGCCGAGCACCGACACGGAGCCGCCGCGGGTGTAGGCGTCGACCGCGTGGCTGGCCAACCGGCGCCGGGCCTCGTCCTGCTGGAGAGTGGCCGTGCGCACACCGATCTCCGCCTGCCGCAGCGACTCCTGCACGTCGGCGATCGCCGCCTGGGAGGCCCGGAAGCGCTTGTCCGCATCGATCACCCGCTGGGCCTGGGCGGCCAGGTCGTTGCTGAGGCGCGCCGCTTCGGCCTGCTTGTCGCCCACGGTGGCGCCCGCGGCGTCCGCCCTCGGAGTGACCACGTCGGACAGCGGAGAGGCGACGACCGCGAGCACGAACACGAGGCTCGCGAGGGCGCGCCAGTCAAGACGTTGGAAGGACAAGATCCCCCGACGCTAGCCAGTCGCCCCCGCCCCCGCCAACCAGGCCGGCCCTGGAGACGATCGATGACGGCGGCGGTGAAGGCGTCGAGGTCCGGTGAGAATGGGCCGGTGACGAGCCACGTGGCCCTCAGCGTCCTCGACCAGACTCCGGTTCCGCACGGCTCGACTGCGGCCGACGCCGTGGCCCAGACCCTGGCTCTGGCCCGGGCCGCCGATCGGCTCGGCTACCGCCGGTACTGGCTGGCCGAGCACCACGACACGATCTCGCTCGCCGGCACCGCACCCGAGGTGCTGGTGGCCGCGGTCGCCGCCGCCACCACCTCCCTCCGGGTGGGCTCGGGCGGGGTGCTGCTGCCCTATTACAGCCCGCTCAAGGTGGCCGAGGTGTTCCGCATGCTCCACACGCTGTACCCGGTGCGCATCGATCTCTGCCTCGGTCGGGCGGCAGGGGCGGGGCCGGCGGCCGAGGCCGCCCTCCTGGCCAGCGGGGGAGCGTCGGGCGACGGGCGTTTCGCCGAGCACCTGGCCGACCTTCTGGGCTTCCTCGACGGCCGCCTGGGCGACGACCACCCGTACGCCGGCGTGCGGGCCATGCCCACTGAGGTCCGGGGCACTGAGCCTGACGAAGCGGGTGGCCCCGCGGTGTGGCTGCTCGGGTCCAGCAGCCACAGCAGCGCGGCCGCCGCCGCCTTCGGGTTGTCGTTCGCCTTCGCCCACTTCATCACGCCCGACTTCGGCCCCCAGATCGTGGCCGGGTACCGGAAGCGGTTCCGGCCCCCCGCTCAGGGGGCCGCTCGGGCCCAGGCCGGCGTGATCGAGGCCCCGCAACTGGCGGTGGCCGTGGCCGTCATGTGCGCCGACAGCGACGCCGAGGCCGAGCGCCACGCGTCCACCACCGACCTGTGGCGTCTCGGGCCCGAGGGCCCCGACCGCCGGCCGATCCTGCCGGCCGAGGCGGTGGCCGCCCACGCGTGGACCGACCTGGAGAGGACCAAGGCGGCGCAGAACCGCTCGAAGGTCGTGGTG
>JBPCJV010000295.1:0-3830 GCA_051004925.1 Acidimicrobiales bacterium
TCTACGCGTCGGCCGTGATGCTGGCTGCCAGCTCGGCCACGTCGCGAAGTCGCCGATCGGGTACCGATGAGCTGTTCTCGACGATGCCGGTCCAACCGTTCGCCCGGACGACGACGCTGTTCGTCGCCTTGGGTCCGGCGGTCCTCGTCGCAGTGGTCGCTCAAGCGGTGTTCATCATCGCAGTGGACTCATCGGAGGGCTGGCGAGCACCGGCGGTGCCGCTCAGCGAGGCCGGTGGCCCGACAGTCGTGGTCACGCCGAGAGCCGCCGCGTTGCTGCAGGGTCCGGTCTTTGTCGCGTTCGGTGGTGTGCTGGGCATCACTCTCACCCGATGGATCTCGAGTGTGTTTCCCGTCTACTTGATGATCGGGCTGGCCAATTTCGTGGTGTGGCCCGCTCTGCTCTGGTGGGAATGGAGCTGGCAGCGATTCCTATTGCCCGTTGCCCACGACCTCCGGACCAGCGGCTCGATCGACCTCGGCGCAGGCAGGTCCGCTCTCCGTGTCCTGGGATCGACACCCGAGGCGCTCGCCTGGCACGTCGCCTTCCTGGCCGGCTGCGCCACTCTGCTCGCCGGGACCGCGCTCCTTCGTGACGAGCGCCGTCGAGGAGCGATCCTCGTCACCGCGGGCGGCCTGAGCATTGCCGCTATGGCCGGCGTGATGCAGGTAACGGCATGGCAGGGCTGACCGATCCGAGCTGCTCGAGCCACGGGTCCAGCGCACAGGGCGCCCCCGAAGTGAGTCTCCGTCGGAAGCATGGAACAGGGCGATTGTTTGGCCAACATGCTCCAGCTGCATCTCAACGGCTGCCACCGCTTGGTCACATGTCCCGGCGGCACCACCGTCTCCCGTGAGTGAGCACGCCCTTGTACCCGATCCGTCGTACGGCGGGATCGCGGCTGCCCGTGATGACCAACGCCACCGACACGGCGAGGACGATCACCCAGTTGCGCGACTGACCGGGCGCCACCGGCAGCGACCACGGGGCCGGGAGATGGGAGCCGACGAGGCCCACGGCGAGCGCAACGGGAGCGGCCGCGACACCGCCTCCCACGACCGCGGCGGCCAGCACGACCGCGGCGAGCGTGGCCACGGCCAGGTCGGCGGGGCCTGCAGCCGGCGACGACGACCGGAGAGACCACAGCGGCTGGACCACTCCGAGCCACACCGCCGCGGCCAACGCCAGCGTCAGTCCGAGACGAGGGATGCGTCGCCGGGCCCGGCCGGTCGGAGTTGCGTCGAGGATGACGGCGGCCGGGTCGTCGAGCACGTAGGACAGACCCATGGCCACGACGGCAACGACGAGAACCGGGGGCGTGTCGGTCCTGGTCAGGAGACCGGCGACGGCGGCGGCGCCGATGATCGGGTGCCATCGCACCGCCCGGCGAAGGTAGGGCAGCTGTTGCCGCAGGAGCCGAGGGCGGCCGCCGCCCACGGCCGATGGCGGGGTCAGGGGCACGGCGGCACGTCTGAGTTCACCGGCACGGCATCCGTGCCAGCCGTCGCCAGCGGCATTCCGGCCAGCGCCGCCAACTCGCCCGTGGGCGTGGACGGGTCGACAAGCCGGCGCCAGTGGTCGAGGACGAGCCTTCCGACCTCGTCGGCCGGCCGTTCGAGGAGCGCCAGGGCGACGGCCAGGTCCTGTTTGGCGTACGCCACGCCCCAACTGGGCCAGTTGGCGGAGTCGCCGAAGTTCACGGTCGTCCCCGGACCGCTTCCGCGTCCGATGTCGGTCAGACCTCGGGCACCGCCGGGGGTCGACTGCCCGGCCAGCCATAGGGCGACGACCGACCGGGCCTGGCCCGACGCCACACAGGGCGAAGACGTGGCCGCCTGCGCCGGCGGCAGCCCGACGGCCCAGGCCCCGACCTGGACGGTGAGGGCCACCCCGTGGTCGGTGAAGCTGCATTCCTCGTCCCACGGCCACTCCTTGTCGGGATGCACCGCCCCGTCGGCCGGCCACACCAGTTCGGGATCGACGTGGGCCCGCACCCGCTCGGAAAGGAGCCGCAAACGGGGCGTTGGCGTGCACATGGCGTTGCCGACCACGTTGAGGTCGCGCATCGACACCACGAGGCCCCGGTCCCGCACCTCGGCCGGCACCCGGGCGAGAACCGCCTGCACCGGTCCCTCCCATTGGTCGACGCGGGCCCCGAAGTCGCGTCGGGTGCAGAACCCGACACCGGCCCGGGTCTCGCACTCCAGATCCGGGTGGGTCAGCAGGGCCGCCTGCCGCCGGGCCTCGGCGTCGGACAGCGGGCGGGTCTGGGCGATGGCGGCAAGGGCGGTGATGCCGACGGCGACTGCCAGCCAGACGGCCACCCGCCGGTGGAACCCGTGCCGAGCGGCGGCCAGTGCGCCGGCGATCATGACCGTGCCCGCGAGGTAGGCCACGTGCCAGTCAACCGGTCCGGGAAAGGATCGTCCGTCGTCGGCGCCGCCCTCGACGACGAAGGCCATCCACCGGAAGGGGCTCGCCCCGGACTCGCTGAGCTTTCCCTGGACGAACACGGTGGCGACCACCAGGAGCGCCCCCGCGATCGGGTGGGGAACCCACCGGGCCACCAGTACCCCCAGAGCTGCCGCGCCGGCCACGAGCAGCGGCCCGACGACCAGCTCGGCCACGTTGGGTGACCCGACGGTGCCACCTGCCTGCCACTCGAGAGCCAGCCACCCGAGGAGGACAACCGCCCCGCCTCCGACCGCCACCCACCCTGACAGCAGGTGGGCGAGCGTGCGGGCCGTCGGGGGCGACGGCATCGATTCGAAGAGCTCGCCGGTGCCATCACGCCGGCCGCGGAGGGCGCTCAGGTTGGTGGCGCTCATCGTCGCCCAGGCGAGGGGCACCAGGCCCAGGGCCACGTCGCCGTCGGCATCGCTGAGGATGTTGCCGCTGGCTGCAGTGCGGATGACAAGCACGGCGAGAGCCACGCCGATGAGGAAGGAGGGATGGCGGAGGAGCCGGCGGGCCTCGGTCCGGGTCAGGGCTCGGACGACTGCGGCGCGCGTGCCGCTGCCCGCGGACAGAGCCGAGCGCTCAGGGGCGCCGACCGGAGTGGTCACCGTGCTCACGCCGCGTCCTGTTGAGCGCCCTCGCCCACGAGCAGCAGGTAGCCGTCTTCGATGGTGGGCTCGACCAGCTCGGCGCCGGGTGGGGCCTCCCCGATGTTGCGGTGGCGGCCGTCGCCCGTGCGCCACGACAGCCGGGCGGAAGGGTGGCGGTCGGCGGCCAGCCAGACCCGGCCCCGGGTCCCGTCGACCAGCCCCAAGGTCGCCCCGGCGTGCCGGACGCTGCCCTCGTGCATCACGACCACCCGTTGGCACAGGGCCGAAACGTCTTCCGTCTGGTGGGTGGAGAGGACTACGGTGGCATCGGTGGCGACCGCCGAGACGACCTCGCGGAAGCGCAGCCGCTGCTCGGGGTCGAGGCCGGCGGTGGGCTCGTCGAGGACGAGCAGCTCGGGGTGGCCGAGCAGGGCCTGGGCCAGAGCCACCCGCCGGCGCATGCCTCCCGAGAGGGCCTTGATCCGCTTGCCCGATACGTCGGTCAGTCCGACCAGGCCCAGGACCCGACGGACCTCGTCGTGGCGAGCCCGCCGGTCGGCCATCTCCTTGAGGATGGCGACGTAGTCCACGAACTCGAAGGCGGTGAAGTTGCGGTGGTAGCCGGGCTCCTGGGGCACATAGCCCAACCGCCGACGGACGGCGAGCCGCCCGGGGGCCTCGCCCGGGTCGTGGCCCAGGATGCGGAGGTGGCCGTCGTCGGGCGCCAGCACCGTCGCCAGCATCCGCATGAGGGTGGTCTTGCCCGCCCCGTTCGGGCCGAGC
>JBPCJV010000296.1:0-4470 GCA_051004925.1 Acidimicrobiales bacterium
CCGCGTCGAACAGGCTGGGCTGGGCGCAGATCACGAAGGGCCGCTCCGGGTGCCGGCCCCGCGCCACGTCGTGCTCGGCGGCCACCACCTCGTCGAGCGTGCCTCCGAGGTGCACGGCGCCGGCCCGGGCGCACTCCGGTGCGGTCCAGGGGACGGGGCCGTCGAGGGCGTAGTCGAGCTTGAACGACCCCGGTCCGTAGCGGTAGCGGCCGAGACGGCGCCGGTATCCCGGGGCCAGGCGGTCACCGGCGATCGCCACCACCTGGCGGGGGGTGAGGTCGAACAGCACGGCGCGCGCCGGTGGCAGGTCGGCAAGCGACGACACCCGTTCGCCGGTGACCACGTCGCCGCCCATGGAGCGCAGGTACGACACGAGGGCGTCGGCGATCGCCTGGGATCCCCCCCGGGCGGCCGGCCAGCCCACGGCGTGGCCGGCGGCGGCGAGGGTGAGACCGAACGACGACGTCAGGGGGGCACCGAGGTCGAGGATGGCGTGGCCGGCCAACCCGGCGAACAGGCCCCGGGCGGCATCCCCGCCGAACACCGTGCGGGCCAGGGTGGCGGCGGGCGGGAGCGCCCGCAGACCGAACCGGGCCAGCACGAGCGGGTGGCGGGGAAGCCGGAGAACGGGCGTCAGCAGCGTGGCGACGAGCTCGTCCCAGTGCTTCGCCAGCGGGCCGACCAGGCGGCGCCAGGCCCGGGCGTCGGCCGACCCCAGCCCGCCGGCGGTCGCGTCCAGCGACCGCTCCAACACCGCAGCCGAACCGTCGTCGAAGGGATGGGCGGCCGGCGCCTGCGGGTGGGCCCAAGCCAGTCCGTGGTCGCCGAGGGGCAGGCCGGCGAACCAGGGGGACGCGGCACCGAGGGGATGGAGCGTGGAGCACACGTCGTGCACGAAGCCCGGCAGGGTCAGCTCCTCGGAACGGGTCCCGCCGCCCGCCACGTCGCCGGCCTCGAGCACCACCACCGACAGCCCGGCCCGGGCCAGGGTGACGGCGGCGGCCAACCCGTTGGGGCCCGTGCCCACGACGACCGCATCGGCGTCTGCCATGCCTCCGTTGTAGCCCGGTTCGCGGCGGCCACTTTGTATCTGTTCGGACGGTCACCACTCACTACCCGTACCGGTCCGGGTTTCGGTCCGGCGAGAACAGGGCGACACCGGATAGCATCTCGGCTTCCAGGATCGGCCTGGTCTGTCGTCCGGTGGGACCTGAGACGAGGAGGCTGTGATGAGGCGTTGGGCAACCATCTACAGGGTCGCCGGCATGGCCGGCGTCCTCCTGGCTACTGCGGCCTGTGGTGGGGGCAGCGACTCGTCGAGCCCCACGACGACCATCGCCAAGAAGCTCACCAGCAAGGAAGTGTTCGAGATCGCCCGGCCCAGCACCGTCGAGTTGCACGCCAAGCAGGGTGCGGACGACGTCGGCGGCTCCGGGGTCATCATCGACGCCCAGAAGGGCCTGGTGCTGACCAACGCCCACGTGGTCGCCGGCACCGCGGCGCTGAAGGTGAAGGTCAACGACGCCGAGGAGACACCCGCTCGCGTCCTCGCCTCGGCTCCCTGCCAGGACCTCGCCGTCGTCCAGATGGTGACGGTGCCCCCGGGGTTGAAGGCGATGACCTTCGGCTCGAGTGCGTCGGTCCAGAACCAGGACGAGGTCGTGGCCCTCGGCTACCCGGCCACCTTCGCCGACCCTGCGAAGGAGAAGGTGGTCTCCACCTCGGGCACGGTCCAGTCGCCCAACGTGGCCGCCGAGCCCGACCCGTCGCTGCCCAGGTACCCGTCCACGATCCAGCACTCGGCCGTCATCAACCCGGGGAACTCCGGTGGGCCGCTGCTCAACGACAAGGGCGAGCTCATCGGCATCAACACCCTCGCCAACACGGGTTCGGGCCCGCAGACGGTGCAGGGCCAGTACTACGCGATCAGCATCGACCACATCAAGCCGCTCCTCGCCGACCTCGTGGCCGGCAGGAGCCAGCCCGACCCCGGCTGGTCGGTCGCTCCGTTCTCCGAGGTGCCCCTCGCCGACGTCTTCGAGCTCACCGGCTACGGCACCCGCGACGAGGGCGTCCTGGCCGACCAGGTCCTGGCCGAGAACGGCGTCAACGGGATGTTCGTGTTCGGCGCCAACCCCAACTCACCCACCGACAAGGTGAGCATCGAGGGTGGCGACCTCGTGGAGACCATCGACGGAGTGCCTGTGACCGCGGTGAAGGACGTGTGCGACATCCTGGCCTCGACCGCGCCGGGGCAGACGCTCGCCGTCGAAGGGCGCTACCTCACCAACAGCGGCGACGAGCACTAGTTTGGCGACCAGTGGACGGCCAACGTCACCCTCTGACCCTGCATACCCCCCCTTCTCAGTCGACGGGGCAGGGGCCCTCGTCGACACCAGCGGGCGTGGTGCTGAGCACCCGGGTGCCCGCCGGCAGAAACTCAGCCGAATCTGAACTCCGACACGGTGACGGGCGAGTCGCCCGCCGCGCCCTGCACCCGAAGCAGCAGCTGCCCGGACGGTGACTCCCACCCGCAGATGATCGACCCGGCCGCGCCCGAGCACTCGGTGAACACCCAACCGTCACCGGCGCTCCAGGCCCGGCCGAACAGGGTGGTCACCGCGCCGGGCTCGGCGAGGATCGCCGCCGCGGCCCGGTCGCCCCGGGTCCATGCCTCGTAGAGGGCCCGGGCCTGGTCCTCGGGATTGGCGGGCGCAGGCGCCGACGGTGCCGGGCCGGTGGTGACGGTGGAGGCCACCGCGGTGGACGACGTGGTGGTCGCCGGCACCGTCGTCGTCGCGGACGCGATCGTGCCCAAACTGGCCCCGGAGTCGTCGGACCCGGACGAGCACGCTCCGGCCAGCGTCGCCATGGCGACGATCCCGGTGACCGCTCCCAGTAGGCCCTGGGCCCGAGCGGCCCTCTGAGCGGGGTGCTGGGCCCGAGCGGCCCTCTGAGCGGGGTGCCGCGCCGGGCGCGTCGTGGGTGAGATGGGCCGGCCCGGGGGTTACTTCCCGGCGGCGCGGATCGACTCCGCCAGGTCGTTGAGCGCCTTCCTGATGGCGTCGCCCAGCGGGTCGGCGGGAGGTCCGGCGGAGCGCACACGACCGAGGGCGGCGAGGTCGTCGACGGAGCCGGCGAACAGCGAGACGTCGCAGTAGCCGGACACGCCCGGCACGGACCCCTTCGAGGTGAACTGCCAGAAGGTCCAGGCCTCCCAGCGGTCGGTGTTGGGTGCCGAGGTGGGGATGCTGCCGTTGTTTCGGCCCCAGTACGCCACCCACAGGGGGTACTTGGTCAGCGCCGCCGTCGGCGTCTGCCGGAGGTAGTAGGCGCCGCTGTAGAGGATCGGCGTGTGGCCGGTGGCCTGCTCCACGATGGCCATCCACTCGGCGGCCCAGGCGCCGGCGTCGGGGCCACCCTCGACATCGAGGTCGAGGACGGGGACCTCGCCCTGGTTCAGCGGCCCGACCGTCTCCAGGAAATGGACGGCCTCGTCGGCCGCGCTGTTCCGGCCCGGACGGGCGAAGTGGTAGAGGCCGCGGAGGACCATGCCGCTCGCCGTCATCCCGATGCGGTTGGCCTTCAGGGTGCGGTCGACGAAGGTGACGCCCTCGGTGGCCTTGGCGAAGCCGAAGAGATAGCCGGCGTCGCGCAGCGCCGCCCAGTCGACAGTGCCCTGCCAGTTGCTGACGTCGATTCCCTGGATGGGCTCTGCGGCACCGGCGGGACTGGCCACGATCGCAGAGCCGGTGCCCAGCGCACCCACTGCGACGGACACGACAGCCAGGAGTGCGCAGACCGCCTTCCGCATGCCGATTCGAACCCCCATGGCCCCACCCCCGATTTCCGTTCCCGGCAGTGTAGCGACCCGTCGACCCATTTCAGGATTTTTCCTGGTCAGCGACGGCGCCGCCGGTAAGGGCACCGCTGTCGATGCCGCAGTGCTCCTTGACGTAGGCGACGGTGCGGGTCGCGGCCTGCTGGACCTCGGGGCTGCCGAACGTCTCGATGATGCCGGCTTCGGGCCCCACGGCGGAGATGTCGTAGTTCGCCGCGGCCAGAGCGTCGCTCACCTTGGCCACGGCGGCGGCCAGGACCTGGAGGTCGGGCCGAATCTCGGCCGGCGCCACCGCGACGGTGTCCTCGCTGCGGGCCCGGGAGCCCTCGAAGGCCTGGCGCATGGCCTCGGGCGACGTCGCGTTGGCGGCGCCCAGCCCGAAGCCCTCCTTTAGGCTGGCGGCGATCCGGGCGCAGAACTCGTCGGTCCCGTCGGCCGCGGGAGTCGACCCCACGGTGCTCGGCGCAGATTCCGAGGCCGGCGGGTCCTGTGCGGCACGCCCAGCCCCGGAGCCGCCGCTACAGGCCGCAAGGGACAGGAAGGCGGCAGCAACCGACGTGGTCACCTGGCGGGGGGGGGGGGGGGGGGGGGGAGGGGGGGGGGGGGGGGGGAGGGGAAAGAGGAAGAGA
>JBPCJV010000297.1:0-6923 GCA_051004925.1 Acidimicrobiales bacterium
GTCCCGGAGGGCCGAAGTGATCGCCAGCATCCCGTCCGCCACCCTGCTCGGCGTCGAGGGTCAGCCCGTGGCCGTCGAGGTCCATGTTTCGACGGGGCTTCCCTGCTTCAACGTTGTCGGCCTGCCCGACGCCGCCTGTCGGGAGTCGCGCGACCGGGTGCGGGCCGCCCTACTCTCCAGCGGGCAGCCGTGGCCGCTGCGCCGGGTCACCGTCAACCTCGCACCGTCGGGCGTCCGCAAGGGCGGGCCCGGCCTCGACCTGCCCATCGCCGTCGGCCTTCTCGTGGCCGCCGGCGAGCTCGACACCGAGGCGGTGGCAGGCATGGCCATGCTCGGAGAGCTCGGTCTCGACGGGTCGATCCGCCGGGTTCGCGGTGTGGTGCCGCTCGTGGAGGCCATTGACGCCCCGACCGTGGTCGTCCCCCACGACTGTGGCCACGAGGCGGAGCTCGTGGGCCGCCATCAGGTGAGGGTGGCCTCCACGTTGACCGAGGTGCTGGCCTGCCTGCGCGGGGAGGCGTCGTGGCCCCGGAGGCCCGACCCGCCTCCGTCGCCCCCTCCCGGGCGTGGCCTCGACCTGTCGGAGGTCCGGGGGCAGCAGGTAGGGCGGGCCGCCCTCGAGGTGTGTGCCGCAGGTGGCCACCACCTGCTGCTGTCGGGTCCCCCCGGTTCGGGCAAGACAATGCTCGCCGTCCGTCTCCCTGGGCTGCTGCCGCCGCTCCAGCGCGACGAGGCGCTCGTCGCCACCCGGATCCACTCGGCCGCCGGCGGGCCCCTGCCCGGGGGCGGGCTGGTCGACCGGGCCCCCTTCCGAGCACCGCACCACGGGGCGTCGTCGGTGGCCCTCATCGGTGGGGGCAGCTCATGGATGCGGCCGGGCGAGATCTCTCTCGCCCATGGGGGCGTCCTGTTCCTCGACGAGATGGGCGAGTTCCCCGCGTCGGTGCTCGAAGCGCTCCGCCAGCCCTTGGAGGAGGGCGTCGTGCGGGTCTCGCGGGCCAAGGCCAGCGTCAGTTTCCCCGCCCGGTTTCTCCTCGTCGGCGCCACCAACCCTTGTCCTTGCGGCGAGGGCGGGGCACGGGGAACGTGTCGCTGCAGCGACGGGGCTCGCGCCCGCTACCACCGCCGGCTGTCCGGGCCCCTCCTCGACCGGTTCGACCTGCGGGTCGTTGTCGGGCGCCCCGACATCGACGCCCTCTTGTGCGGCCCCCCGGGGGAGCCGACTTCGGTTGTGGCCGATAGGGTGGCGGCGGCCCGCGAGCGGGCCCGGAGCCGGGGCGCACCGGCCAATGCCCACCTCCCGGCCGAGCGCCTCGACGAGCTCGTGCCCCTCACGCCGGCCGCCGCCCGCCTCCTCGAGCACCGCCTGCGCAGCGGGAGCCTGAGCGCCCGCGGCCTGCACCGGGTTCGCCGGGTGGCGCGCACGGTCGCCGACCTGGCCGGGGCGCCGGCGCTGGTCGACGACGAGCACGTGAGCCTGGCCCTGGGGCTTCGCGCCGAGGTCGTCGACCGGCAGGAGGCAGCATGACCGAGGACCGCAGCATGACCGAGGACCGCAATGTCGCTGAGGATCACCGTGCAGCGGAGGCCGCGGCGACCGGCAAGCAGAGCGACGAACTGCCGGCCGCCGCGTGGGCGGCGGCGCTGGCCACCTTGCCGGCGATGGGCCCGGGGCGGTTGCGGGCTCTGCTCCGACACTGGTCCCCCGCCGAAGCGTGGCGGCGGGTGGCTCGGGGCCGGGCGGTCTGTGAACCCGGCGTGGCCCATGCCTGCGGCCCGCGCCCGTCCGACCTCGGCGCGGCCTGGTCGCAGGCGGCGTCCGCCGTCGACGTGTCGGAGTACTGGATGGCTCACCGCCAGGCCGGGGTCGACGTGCTCGTCCGGGGCACCGAAGGGTACCCGGCGGCGTTGGCTGACGACCACGAGGCGCCGCCGGTGCTGTTCGCCCGCGGTGACCAGTCGGCGCTGGCCGCTCGGCGGGTGGCGGTCATCGGTACCCGCACCTGTACCCGCTACGGCACCGACGTGGCCGGCGAACTCGGGCGCGAGCTCGCCGCCGCCGGGGTGGCGGTGGTGTCGGGTCTGGCCCTCGGAATCGACGGGGCCGCCCACGCCGGGTCCCTCGGGGCCGAGGGCGCCCCGCCGGTGGGCGTGGTCGGCTCGGGGCTCGACGTCGTGTATCCCCGGGCCCATGCCCGCCTGTGGGCCCGGGTCGCCGCCCAGGGGCTGCTCCTGTCCGAGGCGCCGCTCGGCGTCCGGCCGGAACCGTGGCGGTTCCCTGTGCGCAACCGGGTCATCGCCGGGCTGGCCGAGATCGTGGTGGTGGTCGAGTCCCACGCCCGGGGCGGGTCGCTGCACACCGTCGACGCCGCCCTGGCCCGCGACACACCGGTGATGGCCGTCCCGGGATCGGTCCGCAGCCCCGCGTCGGCGTTTCCCAACGCCCTGCTGGCCGACGGCTGCGCGCCGGTGCGCGACGCCCTCGACGTCCTCGTGGCCCTCGGTCTGTCCACCGCGCAGCCCGTGGCGGGCGTCGACCGCCGAACCGCGCCGGAAGGCGACGCCGTCGCAGCGCTCGACGCCGTGGGCTGGGCGCCGGCGTCGCTCGACGAGGTGGTCACGCGTAGCGGGCTGGCACCGGGGCCCGCCAGCCTGGCCCTGGCCCGCCTGGAGGGCGACGGCTGGGTGGTCGGGCGGGCCGGCTGGTGGGAGCGGGTAGCCGCAGGCTGCGACCGGCCCGCGCCCTAGGCGCGACCCAGGAGCCCGGGCGACGCTACCCTGGCGATGATGACCTCTGGCCAGGACGGCGCCGACGGCGTCGCCGAGCTGTGGGAGGAGTACAAGTCCACAGGGGCGCTCGAGGCCCGGAACCGCCTCGTCCTCCATTACTCGCCGTTGGTGAAGTTCGTCGCCGGTCGGGTGTCGTCGGGACTGCCCCACAACGTCGACCAGGCCGACCTGGTGAGCTACGGGATGTTCGGGCTCATCGACGCCATCGACAAGTTCGACCTCGGCCGGGGCTTCAAGTTCGAGACCTACGCCATCAGCCGCGTGCGGGGAGCGATCATCGACGAGCTGCGCTCGATCGACTGGGTGCCCCGCTCGGTGCGGGCCAAGGCCCGCGCCGTCGAGCGCACGTACGCCAAGCTCGAGAACGACCTGCGGCGCACGCCCACCGACGCCGAGGTCGCCGCGGCGATGGGCATATCCGACGACGAGCTCCAGGCCCTGTTCGCCCGGATCTCGTTCTTCGGGATCGTGGCCCTCGAGGAGACTCTCTCGGTCGGGCCCGAGCGTTCCGACGCCGCCACCGTGGGCGACACCATCACCGACCCGGGCATCGGCCCGGCCGGCGCCCTGGAGGAGGAGGAGACGCGGAGCATGCTCGTGGCCGCCATCAACCGGCTGCCCGAGCGCGAGAAGGTGGTGCTCGCCCTCTACTACTACGAGAACCTGACCCTGAACCAGATCGGCCAGGTGCTCGGCATCACAGAGAGCCGGGTGTGTCAGATCCACACCAAGGCGGTGCTGCAGCTGCGGTCCAAGCTCGGCCAGTCCCAACGAGAGCTGGCCTGACCCTCCTGGCCTGACCCCGCCCTGGGCCCGAGCGGCCCTCTGAGCGGGGTGCCGGGCCCGAGCGGCCCTCTGAGCGGGGTGCCGGGCCCGAGCGCCTTCCGGCGCGAGGTGACGGGCACCAGGAAGAATCGGCGACGGATTTCGCGAACTTTCCCTTGTTCGTGTCACAGGGCCCTGGCTACGATCCCGTGTGTCCGTCGGCTCTGGCCGGCCCACTCCCCCCCGATTCACCGCCCTGAGCAGGCGCGCCCCGGTGCGTGCCGCCCGTGGTCCGACGGCTCCGCCACCGTCGCATTTCCCCCTGGTCGTCTCCGCCGTCCCGGGGGTTCCCGATGTGTCGTCTGGCAGTGGCCGTGGCTCTGGCCGTCGCCGTGGTCCTCGTCCGGCCTGCGCCTGTCGCAGCCGACCCCGCAACCAGTCCCGCCGACCACGACCGGTCGCGGGAGGCAACGGTGGTCTACCGCCCGCCGGTCACCGGGCCTGTCGTCGACCACTTCCGGCCCCCACCCAACCCGTACGCCGAAGGGAACCGCGGCGTCGACTACGAGACCGTGCCGGGTGCGCCGGTCGCCGCCGCCGCCGACGGCGAAGTCGTCTTCGCCGGTCAGGTGGCGGGCACGCTGCACGTGGTGGTGCTCCACGCCGACGGCATCCGCACCAGCTACTCGTTCCTGCAGTCCGTCGGTGTACACCGTGGCGACCGGGTCACCCAGGGCCAGCCCCTCGGCACCTCGGCCGGCCGCCTGCACTTCGGGGCGCGGGTCGGCGATACCTACGTCGATCCCCTGGGCCTGTTCGCTGCGGGGCCGCCCGACGTGCACCTGGTACCCGACGACGATCGTCGCCCTGCATCCGAGGCCCACGAGCGGTCGCGCCTGCTCGAGGGCCTCGCCGGCCTGGCCCGGTGGGTGAGGTCGCCCACGACCGGAGCGGTGGACTGGGCCCGCGACAAGTTCGGGGTCCCGCGTGTGGCGGCGCGGTCGGCGCTCTCGCGGTTCCGGGGTGAGGTCACCCGGCTCGGGGGCATCGTCAGCTACGCCCGCGACCTCCACCCCGCGGTCATCGGCGGGCGGGCCCTTCACACCGTCGCCCACTGGTACAGCCAGCGCCGCGACTGCACCCCGGCGGGGGTGACTCCTGCCCCCCTCCGGCCCGGCCAGCACCTCGCCGTGACCGTGGCCGGGTTCGGCTCCTCGACCGGCGACCGGGCCATAGGGAACCTCGACACCGCTGCCCTGGGCTACGGCCCCGACGACGTTCGACACTTCTCCTATGCCGGCGGCACGACCCCCGAGAACCGCTACGACGGCCGGGTCACCAGCCAGGACATCCGGATCTCGGCCCGGCGTCTGCGCCAACTGCTGGTGGACCTCGGGCGGGAACGACCGGGGGTCCCGGTCGACATCCTGGCCCACTCCCAGGGAGGCATCGTCGCCCGGCAGGCTCTCGCCATGGAGAGCGACCCCGGTGACGGCGACCTTCCCCCGATCAACGCGGTGGTGCTGCTGGGCGTGCCCAACACCGGGGCCGACCTGGCCACCGCCGGTGTCATGGTCGGCGGCACTAGGTCCGGCGCATTCGTCCAGGACAGACTGGCCGAGGCCATGCCGGACGAAGCCGACTATGGCGGCCCCTCCGTGACCCAGCTGGCCGAGGCGTCGGTGCTGCTGGCCCGTCTCAACCGCACGCCGCTTCCCCCCGGCGTCCGCGTCACCTCCATCGGTGCCCGCACCGATCCGATCGTCCCCGCCCTCCACACCCGCCTCGCCGGGGCCCACAACGTGGTCATCGACAGTGGCGGACTCGAGAACACCCACTCCGAGCTCCCCGGGTCGCCGCTCGCCCGGCGTGAGGCGGCCCTGGCCATCCACGGCCTGGCCCCCACGTGTCAGAGCCTGGCGGACATGATGGTCGACCACGCCACCACCCAGGCGATCAGCACCGGCTCCGACCTCGTGGGGCTGGGGGTCTGGACGCTCGGCCGCCAGCTCGATGCCGCGATCCCGCCCACCCTGGCCGATCTGTCCGCCGCCGTGCTGTCCCGACGAACGGAGGTCACGCCGTGAGAACCCCTCGTCGTCCCCGCCCGTCGTGGTCGTCGTGCCTGGCCACGGCGGCCGTCACCCTGGCCATGGCGGGCTGCGAAAGCGGCGGCGGGAGCGGTCCCGTCGAGTCGCCGGCGCCCGCCTTGACCACCGCCTGGCGGTGGGTCGCGCCCCCGCCGTCCTACGTCGGCATGCCCGGGGCCGACGACGCCGGGGTGGCCGTCACTTTCGGGCGCTCTCACCTGGTGCTGTTCGATGCCGCCGGTGAGCCCCGCTGGACCGTCGACCGGCGCGGCCTGCGCGACGTCGCCCCCCGGCTCACGTCCGACTCGGTCCTGGTGGCCACCGAGGACGGCCTGGCCGCCTTCGACCGGGAAGCCGGAGGCGAGCGCTGGGCCACCGAGGTGGGGGAGCGGGCCAACGTGCCCGTCCTGGCCGCCGGTCGGGCGGTGGCCAGCACGTGGGAGGGCTCACTGGTCGGCTTCGACCCGGCCACCGGCTTGGTGGCATGGCGGACAGGCCTGCCCGGCCCGGCGCTCGGGCCGGCGGCGGCCGCCCCCGGCGACACCGTCGTCGTGTCCTGGGAGGCCGACCACGGCGCCTCCGCGGGCGTGGTCGCGGTCGACGCGTCCACCGGTCGGCAGCGCTGGTCCGCGCCGGTGCCCCCCGGCGGCGTGAGCGCCCCTGGCGTGGTGGCCCCGACCGCCGGCGGACCTCCGCTGGTGGTGGTGGTGGCCGGTGACGGCGCCGCGCACGGTCTGGCCTCGGAGTCCGGCGCCGAGCAGTGGCGGGCCGACCTCGACGCCGCCGGGTCACCCGAGAACGCCCCGCTCGACGCCGGTGGGGGAGCGGCCCTCGTGGCCCACCGCCTGGGCGGCATGGCGTTGCTCGACGGTGCCGACGGCAGTGTGCGGTGGCAGGTGGCCAGCGACGGCGCCGCCGAGCGCGGTGGTCCCGCGGGCCCTGGCCCCCGCGGCCTGTTCGCCCTCCCGCTCGAGGACGGCCGGCTGCTCCTGGCCGGTCCGGACCTGCCCACCGCCACGGTCGACCCCCCGGGCCGGGTCAGTGGCGTGGCCATGGGACCGGGCGGCACCCTGGTTACCGGCGTACGCGAAGCCGTCGACAACGACCTCACCACCTCCACCGGCTGGTAGAGGGGCCGGGAGCCCCGGGACCCGGTGCTACACTTCGACTGCTCCGGGCACGAGGTCCGGGGCCACCCACGCCTGTTCGCAACCCACGGTCGCTCGCAGTACGAGCGCAGCGCCCAGGCGATACCAACCGATGGGGAGGAGAGCCATG